>JAKJEP010000382.1 GCA_022705365.1 Planctomycetota bacterium
GCTGCCATTCGTCCAAACAGCGGGGCCATAAATAATCTGCCCCACTTCCCGATAAGAACTCCAGTCCTCAATGGGGTTTGGCCCCAGGTTCTTTCCCACATTACCATAACTATCCCAATTACCGTCGGTTACCCATCCGGAAAAGGTACTGGCGCCGGACATGCCGGAATTAACACCATTGTAGGTCGTAAAGGTTCCGGTAGTGGCATCAATCCACCCGTACGTCCAATTTCCATTAGGATTTTGGGCCAGGGAGTAATCCCCCGCCAAATCCGCCGCCTGTACCATAGCGCTTTGGCAGTATCCCATGCCAACGAAAAGTAACACGGTCAAAAGTAGTACTTTTTTTCCTTTTTTCATACGTCTTCTCCTTACAAAATGGTTTCGTTTTTTATTCAAAATCTTGTTCCACATGGTTCTGGTCCTTCAACTATTTTGAAAATCTCAGGAAATCCAGCCCGGCCCTTTTCTAAACCGGGCTGGTTCCTTGACTTCTACCTTCTTAGCAGGGAATTATTCGCATAAGGGATTTCCCGGATCGTTGCACTGCAGCCAATCCTTGGCAAACTCGGCGAAATCTTCCAGATTCACGTAGCAGTCCTCATTGAAGTCCATATCGAGATACGGATTGCCCATGGCGGGCATATCGGTACAAACCGGCTGATATTCTTCCACCAGCAGGGTGAACTGGCCTACATGATCCGCGATGCCGTCATGTCCCCAGGGAATACCGGGAGTGGCCAGCATCATATCCAGGGACCAGACCGTCTCGTTGTACATCTTCCAGTCGCTGATGGTCACCTTGCGTTCCTTGCCGAAGATCTTGGCCACCTTCGAATTGGCGCCCGCAACCGCGCTGCCGCCAAAACCTGCGGTTGGATTGGCAGCGTTTTCAGTGAAGGGTTCAACCTCCTCTTTCGAATCGGTCAGTTTGCCGAAAACGGAAATCTGATGACTGGTGGAATCCTCGAAGAAAAGGTTCATCCCGTAGTACCAGTCTGGATCCTTGGGTCCCGACAAACCATTGGCAAATGAAATCGTCTTCGGTTCACCGAGTGTGAGTTCGATGTAGATATTCATGTTGCCTGGATTGTTCAGAGCCACATCGTTCGGATCCAGCTCGCTGACCGGCCCATCATACAGAGCCAGGTCCCAGGGACCATCCCCGGATTGCGTATTGGTCTGGTACGAAAAATCGGTAGCGCCGTCGGCATTCGTCACATAGGAAGTCGCGTAGGTCAGTGCCACGACATCCTGGTTGGTCAGGCAGTCCCGATTCAGGCTGTATTTCGTGGACAACTCATCAACAACCGCTTCGTGGGTCGCTTCAATAAAACCGTCATAGACCCGGATTTCCGCGATGTCACCCTTTAGGAACTGGGTGCCGTTACCCAGAGCACCGACGCTGGCTACGGTCGCAGTCGTAAAGGCGGAATACCCATATCCTTCCGCATCCATGCAGTCATTTGCGAAAAGTTTCTTTTCGCGTAAATTGGTGACGGTTCCGGTCATCAGGTAGTAGCGGCCGGATTCATCGATCGGTCCCACCGAGCGCATCTCACCGCCGATATTACTCCAGAATTTGACATACTCCGGACGAGAGTCGGAGATCCCCAGAACATAACCCTTTTCCGCGTTGAAATTAGCCAGGAAAACCTGGGCGAGATTCGGCGTTACAAACTGATTCAGCTTGCCTACTACATAGATGGTATAAGTTTCCAACCCCAGCGGGCCCCGGTCATTCGGATCTTCCGGATCCGTGAATGCTGCCTCGTCATTGGGATCAGACAGGTCGTAAATCACCATCCCGTCATTGCCGTCAAACCGGACCACGTCGAAAGCCCCATCTGTCTTCAGAATGGGGGATCCCCACCCGCTCTTGGCCCTGGCATCCAGACCGTTGCCGGCCTGATCCGCCCAGAGTCCCACCCGGTCCCCATCCACCAGCGGTACGCCCGGCCGATTGGGATCCGATACGCCCACACCGGCATCCAGCTGCATCACCAGGTTCATGGTAGCGGCTGGAAACTCGCTCAACGGGACAATGTAAAGATCGTGGTTTGTGCAGTCGGAGCCAACGCCATCAGCACCGCCGGCCAAAGTTTGATCGAGGGTATCACCCGCTTGAAGCTCTAAAATCCTTGCAGTGCCAACTTCCGGTTTCGTGCCGGATGGCGCTTGGCCGGGACGACCGATAAAGCCGGCCACATTATCCGTAAAAATAGCCGTACCATTATGTTCCAGGGTTACGTCAACCGTTGTTCCCCCGCCTTTGGTGGATAAACCCTGCCAGTTTGCAAATACGACGTATGTATCCGCTGCCGGACAAACCCATCGGATACCGGTTCGCACACCCGTAAATCCGCCTGGACCGCTGCACATCTCACCGCCATACCGGTAGGAACTGTAAGCCTCAAAATTGGCCTCGCCTTCCAGAATCTTCTGGATATTACCGTAAGTATCCCAGTCACCGCCAGGAGTCCGCCAGCCATACCGGTCACTGCCCATATCTGGTTCAGTTATCCCCTCGGCCAACAGGTGAAAACCTGTCCCGTCGAAGTAACCATAGGACCAGGCCCCATTTGGGTTCACCGTGGCGGACTCAAAATCCCGGTCCAGATCCCAGGAAACTGCTTCTGCCACAGCACAGCATAAACTAATGACGGACACAATTGCCAGAAAACTAAACTTGCACTTTTTCATGCGTTTTCTCCTTACAAAATTGTTACGTTCTCAACCAAAAAACATTTCCAATACTACAAAACACGTCACATCCAATTCCCAAATCGAAAAATCTCACCTCCTTTCCGATGGTTGGAGCGGATTCATTCCGCCCTGCAAGATTTCCGTGATTTCGTCCTGATTTGCTATGTTGGTACTAGAAAGGTACAGTAAGAAAGGATGCATACGACAGGGGCATAAAAATACCCTCTATCGAGCGTCCGCAAGTCAGCGGCGGCCCTGCAAGGTTCACTGCTGACTCACTCTTTTGTACGTTTTCTCCGTTATTTCAGTTCTTTACGGCCTCCTCATATAAAATACTCTTCAAAAACGCATGGCTCTTCTGAATATGCTCGATCATCGCCGCTTCCGCGCGGTCCGGATTGCGTTCCTGAATTCCATCCAATATCTTCTTATGCTGCTCCAAAATCGGCCCGTAATTCGCCGTCGTCTGCAGGTAAAGCTGCGACTGGAACAGCCCGTTCATAATCGAGCTGAGCATCGACATAACCGGATGCCGGCATTCCTGCGCCAGCACCTCGTGAAAATACCGGTCCTTTTTGCGGAATTCATCCTTGGCATCATCCCGGACATATTCCTGCATCTCCTGATAGGCATTCTGGAGCCGGCTAAAACCGGCCTCGGTGATGTTCCGGGCCGCATAACGGGCCACAATCGGCTCAATCGCCAGCCGGCTGTCGATAATCTGCTCCAGATTCAGCCCGTCCATATTCTCCAG
>JAKJEP010000383.1 GCA_022705365.1 Planctomycetota bacterium
CATTTTCGTCGGCTTTCTCGATGGTCCGCAAACCGTCCGGCTTTCCCGCGAACATGACGAATATCGCTGGCTCCCCGCCGACCAGGCCAAAGAACTCCTGCTGTTCACCCAGCAAAAACAAACCATCGATTACCTGGAACAGGAATTTATCCGAAAACCGCCCCTGGAATGCCTGAAGATTGAATTATAAATTACATGCTCATTGTTTTTCCAGGCCCCGACCGTGAGGGAGGGAGTATATGTTTTTCAAAAACGTAGTAAAAGAAATATAAGGAATACCATGACTGCCAAGACCCCCAAAAAAGTAATGATCCTCTCCCCTCACCCCGACGACGCCGAAATCGCTATGGGCGGCACCATCGCCCGCATGATTGACGACGGCTGGGAGGTCATCGTGGCCGACCTCACCAACGGCGAACCCACCCCCGCCGGCTCCGTCGAAATCCGCGCCGCCGAGACCGCCCGCGCCTCCCAGGCCCTCGGCCTCAAAACGCGCCTCTGCCTCGGCCTGCCCAACCGCTATGTCATGAATACCCTCGAATACCGGGTCATCGTCGCTTCCGCCATCCGCCAGCATCAGCCCCGCTGGCTTTTCACCGTCGCCCAGCCGGACGCCCACCCCGACCATATCCACGCCCAGGAACTTGTGGACGACGCCCGCTTTGCCGCCAAACTCACCAAAACCGACATGCCCTTCCAGCCGCATTACCCCGACAAAATTATCTACTTTTACGCCTCCCATCTCCGCGCCCATCCCAACCCCAGCTTCCTCGTGGATGTAACCGCCCAGTGGGACCGCAAAATCGCCGCCCTCGAAGCCTACCAAAGCCAGTTCTGGCAGCACGACAAAGGCCGCGGACCCGGCTGGATCATCGACTATATCACCACCTACTGCCGCTACTTCGGCTCCCGCATCAATGTCAAATACGCCGAACCCTTCTTATGCCGCGAACCCGTCGGCCTGGCCCATCTGGACGCCCTCTTATAAACCAAATACCGCACCATCCGCCGGACGGATTAGCTTGTCATCTGGCTGTGTTCGGAAATCGGCGCCCGCCGCTGATAAATCGTCACAATCCGGCTGATCTGCCGCAAGGTTTGCCTGCCCCCTTCCTCCATCTCCAGCCCCATCAGCTTAAATCCTAATATCACCTCGCCCTTTTCCGGCAATTCCGTCGCATGACGGAAACACCCGTTTACCTGCAGCGGTTCAAATCCCGCCAGCGGTACAAACTGAAGATGAAATGGCTCGCCCGGTACCAGATCCGAAATCAGATTTCTGGGTATGCGAACGCCGATCCCCCCCGCCGAAAGATCCGATAACATCCCCTCCCAGACCACTCCCTGGTCCGGATTTCCGGTTCGCCAGAAACTGACCGAAATCCGCTCCCCCGCCGGCACCTTCGTCCGATTGTACGCACGCCTCTGCACCTTTTCGATTTGTTCCGGCATCAGCAGCGTTACCGACGGCGCCATCACCCCCGGCTCGATCTCATACGGCTCCTGCGCTACCATGCGGGTGACAAACAAAAATTTGTTATACCCCTTTTTAAACGACACCCCGATCTCCTGGCCGGCCGCCGGCTCCATCTGGCTGGTCGAAACATCCGGCACCGGCAGCGATACGATAATGCGATGCATCTTCAAGGCGTAAAAGGTCGAATGGTAAACCTGCCAGTTGTTATCCTGCTTATTGGTTATGATGAAGGGCAAATGTTTGCCGGCCGCTTCTTCCAGAAGCAGTCTGCATTCCGACCCGATGGCAAATTTACGATTCGATACCACTGTTACATTCCTCCGGAAAACCTGGTCGGTTGACCGCTGTCTTTCGTTCGACTCTTTGCTTCACTCGTTTACAAAATGACAATCCAATTCGTGTCAATTACCTATTCTTCCTTTTCGGCTTACCGCTAGCCAATCCTGAGCGGAAACACTCCCGGGATAGGTTTTCTGGCACAACCCCCCTGCCCCTCTTCAGTAAGTCAAGCACAGTCAAATACTTAAGAGATACCCCCTTACCCCCTCTTTCTTCCGCCTGCCGGTTATCGGTACCTCTGGCTGCCTCTTATCCTACCGGAACCGGACCTACCACCACATCATAATCCGTCATGCTGCTCCGGTCCCCGCGCAAAATCTGCCGGCACAGCATCGTCACCCGGGCCGCATGATCGCGGATATACCGCCGGGCCACCACCACCTTATGGGCCTGCACCTTGTGATAGCCATCTACGCCATCCCCATTTCCGCCCTGCGCCGGCTGGGTCGTAAAAGCATCCTGCCGGCGGGGCTCCGCCACGCTCTGCTGCAGGAACAAATGTCCCACAATCAGCATGATCGCCGCATCCACCAGCTTGCGCCCCTGCAAGTCCATATATTCCGTCCCCGGCTGGTTCTTCACAAAGGCAACCGTTTCCACCAGTTCCGCCCGCCCCTGCTTCAAAAGCTCCGCCAACTCCGTTACCGGCTCCGGATACGCATACTCTTCCTGCTCCAGCAGATACTTCTCCGCCGTCCCGTTGCACACCCCGCGCACCGCCGCGATTATCTGCAGTTGGCTGGTCCCCTCATAGATCGTCGTGATCCGCGCATCCCGCGCATACCGCTCCACCGGATAATCCTTCATATACCCGCTGCCGCCCAGCACCTGAATCGCGTCATACGCCACCCGGTTGCACATCTCGCTGGCGTAATACTTGCTCATCGGCGTCAGCATCGCCGACAGCCGCTTGTATTTCTTCTCCTGATTCTTCAGCTCCTTCTTGACGTCCTTGTCCAACTGCTCCTCAAACTCCAGCTTCCGCAAAATACCGTTTTCATTATCCACCACAAAACAGGTCTCATACGTCAGCGACCGCGCCGCCTCGATATCGATCTTCATCTCCACCAGCAGATCCCGCACCGCCGGAAACGCCTCAATCGCCATTCCAAACTGCTTCCGGCTGGCCGCGTAATCCCGCGCCACCCGGAACGCCGCCTCCGCGATCCCCAGCGATTGCGCCGCAATCCCCACCCGCGCCCCGTTCATCAGGCTCATCACATACGTCACCAGTCCCCGCTGCCGCTCCCCGATCAGCTTGCACGGCGTATGATTGAAAAACAGCTCGCACGTCGGCGAACCGTGAATCCCCAGCTTATTCTCCAGCCGCCGCACCTTCACCGTCGGACCCCGGTCACACACAAACAAACTCAGCCCCAGCCCGCCGCTGCGGTCCGCCTGCAAATCACTGCCCGCATCCGGCTCCGTCAGCACCATCGCCCCCGTCAGCTTCCCCTCCGCAAAGCCCGGCAGATATTCCTGCTTGATGGCCTCGTCCGCAAAGGCATTGATCGTCTCGGCAATCCCCTGCAATCCGTAAATATTCATCAGCGCCGCGTCCGCCCGCGACACAATCTCATTGCTCATCGTATAAAGCAGGTTCGGACAATTCAGTCCCCCAAACC
>JAKJEP010000384.1 GCA_022705365.1 Planctomycetota bacterium
AAAATCATATGATCGGCGTTGTCCAGCAGTTCCTCCATCTCATCCGCCCGGTACGCCGGCGCACAAAGATGCACCTCCTTGCCGAAGGTCTCCCGCCCCAGCCGCGCCTCAAACAGCGCACTGGCCGCCACCCCCGCCAGCACCTCCCGGATCTGACCAAACAGCGACCACATCGCAAACCCCTTCAGCGCCAGCAAAATCTTGCAGCCCGTCCGTTTCTGCACCCCCGCCAGGATATCCAGATTCCCCTGGAGCAGCCCGCGATCCACAAAATAGCACGGCGTCCGCAGCCGGTTCAGATCATACTTCAACGGGGCATTTCCTTCCACGGCAGGCCGTGCCGGTTCAGCATGTCCATAAACGGATCCGGGTCGAACTGTTCCATATTGAACACCCCGGCCTTCTTCCATTTCCCGGTAAGCATCATCGCCGCCCCGATCATCGCCGGCACCCCCGTCGTATAGGACACCGCCTGCGCCTGCACCTCCCGGTAGCACTCCGCATGGTCGCACACATTATAAATCATCATCTTCTTCCGTTTGCCGTCCTTGCCGATTCCCTCCATGATGCACCCGATGGAGGTCTTGCCGGTATAGTTCGTCCCCAGCGACCCCGGATCCGGCAGCACCGACCGCAGGAACTGCAGCGGCACAATCCAGTGCCCCTCGTGCAAAACCGGCTCAATCCGGGTCATGCCGACATTCTGCAAAACCCGCAGATGGTTCAGATAGGCATCCCCGAAGGTCATCCAGAACCGGATGCGCTTAAGCCCCTTAATGTTCTTCACCAGCGACTCCTCCTCCTCGTGGTACAGCAGGTATGCCTTCCGCGGTCCCACCTCCGGAAAATCGATGGTCTCGCAGATCGACATGGGCTCAATCTCGATCCACTGGCCGTTTTCCCAGTATTTGCCCTTCTGGGTGATCTCCCGGATATTGATTTCCGGATTGAAATTGGTCGCAAACGGGTGCCCGTGCTCGCCGGCATTGCAGTCCACTATATCGACCGAATGGATTTCCTGAAAGTGATGCTTCTGCGCATAGGCACAGAAAACATTCGTCACCCCCGGATCAAACCCGCTGCCCAGCAGCGCCATAATCTCCTTCCGCTCAAACCGCTCGTGATACGCCCACTGCCACTTATACTCAAACTTGGCCTCGTTCCGCGGCTCATAATTGGCCGTATCCAGGTAGCTTACACCCGTCTCCAGACACGCATCCATGATCGGCAGGTCCTGATACGGCAGCGCCACATTGATGACCAGCTCCGGCCTGGTCTTACGGATCAGGGCCGCCACGTCCCCAGCCTGGTCCGCATCGATCTGTGCCGTCTCGATCGGGACTTTCACCTCCGAGGCGATCTTCTCACACTTCGAAAGACTGCGGCTGGCCAGCCAGATCTTCGAAAAAATCTCCGGAAGCTGGGCACATTTCTTCACTACCACATTTCCGACGCCGCCGGCGCCAATAATCAATACGCAGCTCATATTCACCTCTTCAACCCGTAAGGCCGGTTAAATACCTCTCCTGCCCATCGGCAGTAATCTATCGCAAAGCCATATTCTATCCACAATAGCAGAAAAATCTACTAAAAAATCTGGGCGGCCCTACCCTTGGAATCACCCCCTGTCTTGGCTTTTACCCTCTTCCCGGAAAGAAACCAAAGGAATAGGTAACAGAACCAGGATTTCATTTGTTACGGCTTGATTTTTCCTTCGGCCTTGTATAGAATTCCGAATAAGAGTGTGTCGGTATAATACAGAGTAGGTGGGTAGCCTCTGATTCAATATACTGTTTTTACACCTTGATTTAAATAAAATGGGAGCAACTTTTGTTTCAACGCGTCCTTTGCGTATATCCGTACCGTCAGGAATTGCATCATGTCGGTTTTTTCCCGCCGCTGGGCCTGGAATGCATAGCGGCCGCGATTAAACCCTATGCCCGGAATCTGGACCTGGTGGACCTCCGCAAAGAAAATGCCTGCACCAGCGATTTTTTACGCCCGGATACCGACCTGGTCTGCTTCTCCGTCAATTGGGACCGCGAGGCCGATTTTCTGCACCACGAAATAAGCTCCGTTCCCCCCGGCCTCTTCACCATCCTGGGCGGCCGCTTCGCCACCGAAAATCCCGAAAAATGGCTCTCCGAATTTCCCCAGGTCTCCGCCGTGGTTCGCGGCGATGGCGAGGAGGCCATCACGGAAATCTGCCGGGGCGTCCCGCTGGAGCAAATCGCCGGCCTGAGCTTCCGCCGCAATGGCGCCATCATCCACAACCCCAACCGGACCCTGGGGCCGATTAGCGACGATAACTACCCCGACCGCTCCTTGCGCCGGCACTCCTATGAGGCGGAATTGGAAGATGTTCCCACCGGAATCCTCATCGACTCCGTATCAGGCTCCCGCGGCTGCCCTTTCAATTGCACCTTCTGCGCCTTTAGCCGCAATCCCTGGGGCGAAAAACGCAAATGGTCCGCTCGCTCCCCCGAATCCATCGTCGCCGAACTCGAAGGCATCAAAGCCCAATTCGTCGCCTTTACTGATGACCTGTTCACCTACGATATGGACCGCGTCGCGCGGATCTGCGATCTGATTCTGGCCCGCGGTATTCGAAAAAAGTACATCATCAACGCCCGCCTCGAAATTGCCAAACGCCCCGATGTCCTCCGCAAAATGGAAAAAGCAGGATTTGCCTTACTCATGCTCGGCGTCGAATCCACCCAGGACAAAACCCTGCGCTCCATGCACAAAGGCTTCACCACCGCCGGCATCCGCGATTGCTTCCAGGTCCTCCGCCGCTCCTCCATGCTCCTCAACGGCTACTTCATTCTCGGCAATATCGGCGAAACCAAAGACGAAATGCGGCAGATATCCCCCTTCGCCCACGAACTGGGCCTGGACTTCATCGCCCTGTCCACCCTCCGGTTCAGCCCCTATTCCGGCCTGGATGAACTGGTCGCCAACAGCCCCGGCTACTACATCGCTCCCAGCGGCAAGGTGTATTCCGACCAATGTTCCGTTAGCCAGCTCCGCCAGCTCCGCCGCCAAATCAACCGCGAGTTCTTCAGCCCGCGACAAATCCGCCATCTGACCTGGAAGGCCATCCGCAACGGCGCCCTTCGGTTTCTTCCCGGCCTGTTCCTCCGCCTGCCCAAAATCACCTGGCTAATCCTCCAGCATAAGCGGCAAAAGGCCCGCCGCCGCGCCCACCGCCGCCGCCCGTCCGTTTCTTAATATCTCTTTCCACGCACCTCGTACCGCCGCCCGAACCGGTTCACGAAAAAATACCGCAGCGCATCCATCACATGATCATGCACCCCGTCCTTCTCCGGCGCCTCGCTCAGCGCCCCGCTGCCCAGCCGCGCATACCGCAGCGACTGAAACGACGCAATCAACTGCTGGCACCGCGGCGCCACAAACAGCCGCGCCGGACCCGCCGCCGG
>JAKJEP010000385.1 GCA_022705365.1 Planctomycetota bacterium
GTTTACAGGACGGTTGAACCAGATCGCCAAACCGTGCCAGTACGTCGGCATCGATGGAGTCGGTTTTGGCGCATTGCCCCAGACCGCGGGCAAAATCGCGGACCTGCCGCGGATTGACAACCACCACGGGATAACCGGCCTGGGTGAGTTCCGCCGCCAGTGTTTTTTCATACCCACCGGTGGCTTCCATGATGATACGGGCGATGGGGACTCCTTGGAGGCGATCCCGGAACGCGCGGTGGCCTTGGCGGGTATTAAGCCAGGTACCCTGTACTTGAGGCGGCCACGAGGCGACCTGAAAAGAGTCTTTCGCAATATCGATACCAATAGACAAAGGCTGAGACATGGTACACATCCTTTCTTGCCGATGCGGGCTAGGCGATGGAAGGTTCGGCCGGCCCAAGCGGCTGTTCGGACTAGTGGTTCCACAGGAGCAACGCGGACCACGCTTCGTGACGGCCTGAGAGACCCGTTCAAGATCGGCCTTACGTCGCCCGCCACAGGCGGCTCGGCTCGCTGCGCTCCGCTTTTTGCGGGGCTGCGCTACGCTCGCTTCGCCGCCAGCAACAGTTCCTATGGAACGATGTTTTACCATGTTTGTCAACATACAAGCTGAGAAGGGCACGAAGGCAGGCAAGGCCTGCAAGCATAAGAGGTCTGTTTTTAAATTAGTTTTTTCAACCCCATCAATGCCTGATTTACTTACCGGCTTTTGCTTTCTTTTTAACCAGCCAACCTTCTTTCTTGGTAGATTTTACGATTTTCCTCAGCTTTCCAAAGCCCTTTTGCCTATTCAGCCTGTTGGCTCTGGTGTCCTTCCGGTAGATATGCCGGAATAATCCTTCCAGCTCGGCTATTTCGTTTTCCTGGATATTGTCCCAAACCTCAAAAGCGGAAAAATGCGTCCATAAATCCTTCTTTCTAACGCTATTACGATGCGTTCTGAGTCTCCCTCGAATACTGCCTGCCTTTTCTCCGGCGGCTAGCCCCACATAAACCACATCATATTTTTTCACCCTGGGCCGGTATTTAAACAGCACATATACTCCCCGTGTGTATGCTGGGATTCGTTTTATTTCTTCTTTACTGAGATATTCCGCACAGCGTTTTACAAGTCGTAATTCACTTATCGGCATAAATTGCCTCCTCAGACATCAATAATGATAACCTTTTTATTCTTTCACTGGTTCTCCGAAATGAGCCAGAATCTTTTCGATGACCTCTGGTGGATGGACGGGAAACGCCGGAGCCGGGACGCCGGTAGCCATAGGGGCCATGCCCACGCCGGTCTGCGTCAGGATAAAGGTTGCGTCCTTGATCCGCTGGAGTTCTCCTATAAGTTCTACCCGCACCTGGGCCGCGAACCTGCCCTTCCAGGCCTTGGGATCTATATTAAACCGGGCTTTGGTACCAGCTCGAAAAATCCCCAGCAGTTCGTCCTTGTCAAAATTCAAAAGAAATCCTATATCGCCCGGCTGTATCTCATCCAAATCTTTCATCTTTTGAGCTTTGTCACCGAATAAATTCAGCCGAATACACTCCTCCTCGGTATCGCCATTGCATAGCATGATAAAGCCTTTAGCAAACGGCAGCATTGATTACTCCTACTCGACTGACAATCAATTTAATAACTCAAAGATCTCAAACCGTACCACTAATCCATTCATCTGCCAGCAGTTCCGCCTGTTTCAAAACGTTTTCCGTGGCCAGCAGTTCCAGATCGGGCGGATAGCCGTATTGCCGCAGCAGGCGTTTCACGATCACCTTCAGTTTAGCCCGCACATTCTCCTTGATGGTCCAGTCGATGGCGGTATTCTCCTTCACCCGCTGGACCAGCACCCGCGCCAAATCCCGCAACGTCTCATCGCCCATTACCTCCCTGGCACTCTGGTTATTCGCTAGGGCATCGTAGAAGGCCAGTTCATTATCGGTAAGATTTAATTCTTTCCCTCTTTTGTCGGATTTCCGGATGTCCCTGGCCAGTGCGATCAGTTCCTCGATGATCTGAGCGGTGGTCAGCAGGTTCATCTGATATTTCCGGATGGCGTTCTCCAACATCTCCGACAATTTGCGGCTCTGGATCAGGTTCTTCTTCGTCCGCACCTTGATTTCATCGTTCAGCAGTTTCTTCAGCAGTTCCAGGGCCAGATTCTTCCGTTCCATCCCCTGTACTTCCGCCAGAAACTCATCCGACAAAATGGAAATATCCGGCTTCTTGATCCCCGCCGCATCGAAAACGTCAATAACCCCCTCCGACACCACCGCCTGATCGACAATCTGCCGGATGGCCGTCTCGATCTCCGCATCGGACTTGCCGGAACCGGCCGGCTCAAACTTGGTCAGCCGGGCCTTCACCGCCTGGAAGAATCCCACATCATCCTTGATCTCCATCGCCTGCGGCTGCGGTACGGACAGGGCAAACGCCTTCGATAAGGCGATCACCTCACGGGCGAACCGATCCTTGCCGTCCTCCAGGTTCAGGATATGTTCCTGGGCCTCCAGGATGATCGACAGCTTGTTCTGGGTATCCGCCGGGAAAAACTGCTGGTAATCGAAGCCGTGGAACATCTGGCAGACGACCTCATACTTTTCCAGCATCACGGCCACCGCCTGTTCCTGATCGAGTGTGGGAGAGCCTTTGCCGCCGCTCTGGGTATAGACCGCCAGGGCCGTCTTCAGATCGGAGGCAATCCCGATATAATCCACAATCAGGCCGCCGGGCTTATCCCGGAATATCCGGTTCACCCGTGCAATCGCCTGCATCAGGTTATGCCCCCGCATCGGCTTATCCACATACATCGTATGCAGGCACGGCACATCAAAGCCCGTCAGCCACATATCGCAGACAATCACGATCTTCAGCCCGTCATCCGGGTTTTTGAACCGTTCGGCAATCTCCTTACGGTTCTCCTTGGTGGTGCTGTGCATCTGCCAGTCTTCCGGATCGCTGGACGTGGAAGTCATCACCACCTTGATCGCTCCCTTTTTCCGGTCAGGATGGTGCCAGTGGGGCCGCAGGCCGGTAATCTGCCGGTACATCTCCACGGCAATCCGCCGGCTCATGCATACGATCATCGCCTTGCCTGCAAAGGCCTCCTGCCGCTCCTCGAAATGCTTGACCATATCCGCCGCCACCACCGCCACCCGCTGCGGATGCCCGACAATCGCCTCCAGTTGCGTCCACTTGGCCTTGGCCTTCTCCGAGGCGGTGCTTTCCTCGCCCTCGGTAATCGCCGCCACCTCCTCATCCAGCTTTTCCTTCTCATCCGGCTTCAGATGCACCTGGGCCAGCCGGGATTCATAATAAATCCGGACCGTGGACTTATCGTCAATCGACTGCTCAATATCGTAAATGTCGATGTAATGGCCGAACACCGCCGGGGTCGAGGCGTCCTCCTTCTCGATGGGTGTGGCCGTAAAGCCGATAAA
>JAKJEP010000386.1 GCA_022705365.1 Planctomycetota bacterium
ACGGGATTCCCTACGTCTGCGACATGAGCTCCGACATCATGTGGCGTCCCTTCGACGTCTCCAACTTCGGCCTGATCTACGCCGGCGCCCAGAAGAACCTCGGCCCCGCCGGCCTCACCGTGGTCATCATCCGCGACGACATGCTCGCCAAAACCAACAAGAATCTGCCCACCATGCTGTCCTACAACACCCATGCCGACGAAAATTCCCTCTACAACACCCCGCCCTGCTTCGCCATCTATGTCATGAACAAGGTCCTCCACTGGCTCAAGGGCCGCGGCGGCGTGGCTGCCATGGAAAAGGAAAACACCGAAAAGGCCAAACTCATCTACGGCACCATCGATAACTCCAACGGCTTCTACACCAACCCCATCCCCGCCGAAGACCGCTCCCAGATGAACATCGTCTTCCGCCTCACCAGCGAAGACCTCGAAAAGAAATTCGTCTCCGAGGGCCTCAAAGCCGGTTTCGTCGGCCTCAAGGGCCATCGCAGCGTCGGCGGCATCCGCGTCTCCGCCTACAACGCCAACGGCCTGGATTCCATCAAGGACTGCGTCGCCTTCATGAAATCCTTCGCCTCCAAAAACAGCTAAAACCCGCATATTTCACGGGTATTTGATACATAGTATCTTAACTACATTATACTAGCCCCCAACCGGTAAGGCTCCACGCCTTACCGAATTACCTCCACGCGGCCCGGTCAAACCTTCCGGGCCGCTTTTCTTTTGGAAACCATTTTCCGATTCGTACTTTTTGCTCTGCCCTTCTTTCCACCTTATTTTCCGCTGCTCGCCAGCGCCTGATCCAGATCCTCCATCAAATCGTCTGCATCCTCAATCCCCACCGACAGCCGCAGCGTCCCGTCGCGGATACCGATCCGCTCCCGTTCCGCCGGCGTCAGCGTCCCGTGGCTCATGGTCGCCGGGTGACACACCAGCGACTCCACCCCGCCGAGGCTTTCAGCGAAAAGGAACAACCGCGCTGCCTGGATAAACCAGCGAACCTGCGCCAGGCCGCCCGGCAGACGGAAGGAAACGATCGCCCCGAATCCATCCATCTGCCTTTTGGCCAGTTCATGCTGGGGATGGCTCGGCAGACCGGGGTAGAGAACCTCCTCCACCCTGCGATCCCCGGCCAGAAATTCTGCCATCCGGCGGGCGTTGGCCTCGTGCTGCCGCATCCGCACCGCCAGCGTTTTCAAACCCCGCAGGCTCAGCCAGCAGTCCTGCGGTCCCGGCACCGCCCCCGCGGCGTTCTGATAAAACCGCACCTGCTCAAAAATCTGTGTGTCATTGGTCAACACTGCCCCGCCGATCACATCGCTGTGCCCGCTGATATATTTCGTGGTGCTGTGCAGAACGATATCCGCCCCCTGCGCCAGCGGCCGCTGAAAATACGGCGAGGCAAAGGTATTGTCCGCCGCCAGCCTGGCCCCCCTGGCATGTGCAATCGCCGCCACGGCCTCCACATCCACCAGTTGCAGCAGCGGATTGGCCGGCGTCTCAATCCACACCAGCCGCGTTTCCGGCCGCAGCGCCGCGGCAAACGCCTCCGGCGCCGTCCCGTCCACATAGCTGAAGCTCACGCCGCGCGGGGCATACACCTTCTCGAACAGCCGGAACGTCCCGCCGTATATATGTTCCGACGACACCACATGGTCCCCCGGCCGCAGCAGCGACAGTACCGCATCCACCGCTGCCATCCCGGAACTGAACGCCAGCCCATACTTTGCTTCCTCCAGACTGGCCAGGCACTGCTCCAGCGCCGACCGCGTCGGATTGGCGCTGCGGGAATATTCAAAATTGTGCGGCCGGCCGATGTCGTCAAAAATATAATTCACTGTCTGGTATATCGGAACAATAATCGATCCGGTCGCTGGGTCAGCCCCTTGGCCGGCTCGTATGGCTTTCGTCGCAAATCGCATTCTTGTTTTCCTTTCAAGCGCTGGAGGTTCTCCGCAGAGACCGGGACAGTTCGCGGCTTTTCTATACGGTAATATGCTCAAACAGCACGGTCGAGAGATATCGCTCGCCGAAACTGGGAACAATCGCAACAATCACCTTGCCGGCGTTCTCCGGCCGCGCCGCCGCCACACTGGCCGCCTTCAGCGCCGCCCCGGACGATATCCCGACCAGCAGCCCTTCCTCTTTCGCCGCCCGTCGGGCCCATTCGATGGCCTCCGCCTGATCCACGGTGATCACCTCGTCCACAATCTTCAGATTCAGCACCTTGGGCACAAATCCCGCCCCGATCCCCTGAATCTTGTGCGGCCCCGGCTTCACTTCCTGCCCTGCCAGCGTCTGCGTCAGCACCGGGCTTTGCACCGGTTCCACCGCAATCGCCGCAAACGAAGGCTTCCGTTTCTTGATTACTTCCGCCACCCCGGTAATAGTACCGCCCGTCCCCACTCCCGAAACCAGAATATCCGCCTGGCCGTCGGTATCATTCCAGATTTCCTCCGCCGTCGTGCGCCGGTGTATCTCCACGTTGGCTGGATTCTCAAACTGCTGCGGCAGGAACGAGTGGGGCGTGTTTTTGGCGATTTCTTCCGCCTTGTTAATAGCCCCGCGCATCCCGTCCGCCGCCGGCGTCAGCACCAGCTCCGCCCCCAGCGCCTTGAGTACCTTCCGCCGCTCGATGCTCATCGACTCCGGCATCGTCAGCAGCAGCCGGTGCCCGCGCGCCGCCGCGACAAACGCCAGCGCTATACCCGTATTCCCGCTGGTCGGCTCCACAATCAGCGTGTCCGGCTTGATCCGGCCCGCCTGTTCCCCCGCCTGGATCATCGCCAGCCCGATCCGGTCCTTCACTGACACCAGCGGATTGCGGCTCTCCAGCTTCGCCAGCACCGTCGCCTTGCCATGGATCAGCTTGCGGATCCGCACTAGGGCAGTATTGCCAATCACTTCGGTTATATCATTATAAATCTTTGCCATAATTCATTTCCTTTATTCAAATTTTGATTTTTCTTGGGTATTTGTGGTATCGCCGCCTCTCAAAATTCGTACTTAAGCTGCAGCCACCAGGCCCCGTTCGCCTTCGCATTGGCCAGATTTCCAAACGCACCCCATCCGGCCACCACCGTCGTGTGGGCATTGGCAATCCAGCTTACATCCACCGCGTGCCAGTTGTTTTCCTCATCCACCAGCCCAGGAATCTTTTCATACGGATTGGCCTTCTGCCGGAACTCATACGCCACCAGCAGCCAGTCCGTCGGCAGATACGCTGCGTTGCCTTCAAAGGTCGTGGTACGGTCATCTCCGAATCCCAGGAGGCCCAACTGGGCCGCCTCGCTGTTCCGCAGGCCCGCCGAAAGAATCAGCGGCCGGGAAAAAACTTTCGGAATCATCTTGCTGGCGGTCAGAGTATAATCGACACCGTAATCGTGCTCATAACCGATGGATTCCAG
>JAKJEP010000387.1 GCA_022705365.1 Planctomycetota bacterium
ATCTCCGGTTGGGGCGAGGGAGCGGGTAAGTAAGCGGGGAAGGGGTGTTTTATTCTTGCATTCCTGCAGGGGATGCCCGAGGAGTTCTATTAATTTAAATATATTGAAACTGCGATAGATACAGTTTATAGAATTTGCCGGGGTATCTGGGGTATTTGGTCTATTGCTTGATTCACAAGGACTTATGAAAAATGGTTCCTGGGGTATAAAGTAGGGATTTGCATATGATATCTCGATAGTTATATGATATTAGTATAGATAACATATTATTCTGACGATACTTAGAAAAGTATTGCATTTCCTTGTGGATTGCATATAATTTTAGAAAGGAAAGGGAGATTTTCGTCTGGAGTGAGTTAAAATTGAAATTGGAAATATTAAATACATCTGTAACTATAGTAGCGGAACAGCATAATCCTACTATTTTGCACCCCAGTTTTCTGCAATCACAAGAAATTGTTCCTTGTGATTGGAAAGTAGATCCATCGCCGGGTGCGGTTATTAGCTCACCTGTTTTTGCTACAGCCAAATTTGCGAATGGATTTATATTTACAGTAGAAGAAAAGAAATTGCAGGTGATTGACAGCCAGGTTATTTCGGATGAAAAATCACCTGTTGCCGAATTGGCTTTCAAATATGTCAAAACATTGCCCTATGTTCAGTATCAGGCGATTGGAATCAATTTTAACGGTTTTATAGAATCCCCCGATGCCGACCGGATTATTATTGAGAAGTTTATTAAAACCGGGAGTTGTGATTATAAAAGTAACCATCTTGACTCGTTGGGATTGCGACTCATCTATAAACTATCGGATGCCAGATTGCGTTTAGCTTGTGATTCCGGGAAAGTGGCAAAGCAGGAAAATGAAAAAGAACAGCAAGGAATATTGTTAAGCGCTAACTATCATGCTGATATAAATGGCGACAATAGAATTGGAAAAATCCGTGAAAGCACTTTATTATTCGCACAACGCTGGAAGCATTTTTTCGATATGACCAAAACCATCTTTGGCTTGGAGAACTGAATATGACAGCTTTACCCCAGTTAAACTATGTCGCTACATCGGATCTGGATATAAGTCCCTCCGTCTGGAATGAATGGGAATTAAAACAAAGAGTAGGTTCAGAAATACACGATTTTATCAATTCAACAGGTAACGAGAATGAAACCTGGCAAACGATATATATGGTTCCATACGAACCAAGGCAAATGCGTGAAGACCGCTTATTAACAAAACTGACTCGCACGGAATGGAATTGGAAAAGTAGTTTTCCTCGCATACAAACGGCTTCGCTTCCTTTTCGTGCTTTTGGTATTGTACGAACGGCAAAAAAAATTGACCAACCAAAAATTCGGCCCTGTATAAATGTAAGTGAAGAAGATATGGTTGACTGGGACTTTCATGTGAAATCGCCGTCACCCCGTCAAAAAGGTACTATCAAAGTACGCTTTCATTGCCAAGGACGAGGTAAACCCTTGCCAGTCGATGATCCATGGGAATAGACAAGAAGGGGGATAACTAATTTGGAATATCCATGGTATAAAATTGTGAATGGGGACGATATTGAACAGGGGGATATTATGGATAACTGTCCCGTTTTTCAATTTCCTCCGGAATTTTCATCTGAGCTTTTGGAAGATCCAACACAATCCTATGATTTGGGCTTTAAAAGATATGATACGATTGTTTTATCTCAAACCTGCGATATGGTTCAAGGCAGAGAGAAAATTAATGATGTATTGCTTTGTTCGATTTGGAATCGTTCAGATTATAAGGAAGGGCACTTTTCAAAGCCTGAAGGATGGGAAGAAGCTCGAAAAGGCAGATGTCCTGCTTATCACATTTTAAACCACTATGAATCGGAACAATTCAATAGAGAATTTAGGGTAGTAGATTTCAAGAGAATATATTCTCTTCCGCTTGATTTTTTGCGAAATTATGCTAAAAGCACCGGAGATCGGCTTCGTTTATTACCTCCCTATCGAGAACATCTATCACAGGCCTTTGCTCGTTTCTTTATGCGAGTTGGACTTCCGGTAGATATTCCACCATTTAAATAGTCTCATAAAAAAATCATTCGTCGTTTCTGTGTGTGTTCAACAACAGTAATACAAATAGTTGGTTATGATGCTTCGGCTGGGCGCCGGCACAGGGCGAGAAAGGTAGGAAGAATATTTGCTTTCAACCCGATCAGATGAAGAAGAAGCGGTACCTGGTAATCAGCGTCTGCATCCATTCCTTTCTCTGGTGAGATAAATCGAGATGCCATTAAAAAGGAAGAAAACCAATGAACGGGAAGAAATGGCTGGTTCTTTTGTTATTTGGCAGCGGGCTGCTTGGTTTACTGTTTATGGATCCGATTGCCCCCTCCCTCACGGTCGGGGCTTGGATAGGGAGAAGATGAATCCTGGATTCCTGTTTGCGCAGGAATGACCATCGGGCCCTTAGGTGATATATAGGGGACGAGTATATTCGAACGGATTCGGCATAAAGATGGTATGCAGAGCATACCCTACCTTGCTGTTTATGGATCCCATTACCCCCTCCCTCACGGTCGGGGCTATGATAAAAAAAGGGAGTGATAAAAAAATGATTATGATAAGACAAATAGCTATGACAAGACAATGTTTATGGCTTAGTCTTTGAGGAGGATGGGGCCGAGGCAGGAGGCTTTATGGGAGGCGGTAAGCTGGGAGGCGAGGGAATGGAGGCGGGTGAGGTTTTGGGATTGGTGGGTGAGGCAGAGGAGGCCGTCGGCCAGGTCGAGGAGATGGCGGGCGGAGGCTGGCGGCGGCGGGGTCTGGGATTCGGCGGTGAGGGCGGCGGGGCTGAAGAGCAGGACGACGTCGAAGGTGTTGGTCAGGTTGTTCCAGCGGTGGGATTCCTTGTTGAGATCGAGATCGGGTGAGGTCTGGTCCGCATCGGGGGTGCCGCAGGCCATGACGGAGAGGCCGGCAAGCTGGGTTTTACGGGCGGCCTGCGAGATCCAGGCCTGGCCGCGCCGCCATTCGAAGAAGCCGGGTGAGTCGGCAATCTGAAAGATGGCGGCCAGGTCAGAGCCGGGGGGGTCGGCGTCGATGAGCAGGACGCGGAAGGATTGGCGGGCCAGGGCGATGCCGAGGTTGACGGCGAAGCGGGGGGAGGCGTCGGCTGGATCGGCGGTGGTGAGGATGATACGGGGGCAAGGGGAGTGGGCGCGGAGTTCGTCGATTTTGCGAATCAGGAGTTCATAGCTGGCGGCATCGGCGGCGGCGGGGCGGCTGAGGTCGATGACGGCCAGATAGTCCGGCTGGGGTTCGGGTTGGTCGGGGTCCTGCGGACGGCGTATCTCGGATTGATAGGCTTCCGGCAGGTTTTCTTTTATCTGGTCGTGTTGGTCGGATTCGGCGGCGGCTGGAGGGGTT
>JAKJEP010000388.1 GCA_022705365.1 Planctomycetota bacterium
CCGCCATAACCTTCAACTACGGCTGGGACACAATCGCGAAGACTGGAGAAAATGGTAAAATGGAGTGAAGATTTTTGACAAAAAACCGCCTTGGCACTATCGTAAAGGTTGTTTTAATCCCCCAACTGCGTAACTTGGGATAGTCGCCGATGAGTTTTTGCACTGTACGGGGTACGCCTTACGGGTTTATTTACAGGCAGGATCCTCGGGCGCAGTGTAACAGTCGATCAACCAGTTGGCCGCCAAGATTACCAGGTCCTGCAGGTCAACCCGGCAGTCCCGGTTGATATCACCGGCCAGCGAATACGGACAGGCAGCTCCTTGGCGGATGCTGACATTATCAATATAAAATCCTGCGAAATTGTTTTCGAACCAGTCGGCCGTTCGAAAACGAAACCGTACACGGATAATACTTCCAATATAATCGGTCAATTCTACCGTTTGGGTCTTCCATTCGCCGCTGGGATCGATGAGGAAATCCACCTGGGTCGAATCATTATTAATCAGCGGATCGAACCGGCCGCCATTGGCTGAAATCTCCATGACGGCCAGATCAAAGTCCGGGGCATTGTTTTCGGTTTCCAGATAATAATCAAAACTGAAGCGGACCGGCGGAACGGCTCCGTTGAGATTGACGGGCGCCGAAACGACTACTCCCTCCGTGGCAACTCCGCTGCGATCATAATTACACTGGTTGTCAATCCCATAATTCAAAGCCTGTGACAAGGGATGCCCTACCCCATTACACTGGCAGGCAGTGGATACATGCCATAACCCATTTCCGTTGCCGTATTGATTATCTATCGTGAATCCATCCAAGCCTGCATCAAAATCCACCAGCAGCAACTGTTCCCCCTGGACCTGTAAAACGATGTCACGCTTTACGGATTCACCGGAAGCCAGATTTTGGAATTCCACGGTCGTTACATATACACCACTGGTTAAATTATCGACCGCTACTGCCAGGCTTACCGCCACCGATATCGATTGTCCGGCTGCCAACTGGCCGGAATTCGGTATGACAGTGACCCAGTTGACATCCCAGTCCGCCAGCCAATCCACGGATATACTACTGTTGTTATGGAGCGTATAGACTTTCTGCGATGGATTAAATGGCCCCCCCGGATTGCCCAGCGAAGCAAAGGCTTCCTCAGGTGTAAGATACAGGGCCTGGCTGGCACAATTGGGATATTCACTCAAATTGCTCATATAGTCCGCAAAATACGGCGGGATTCCTTCCCCGCGTGAGACCCCTGCCACCGCTTCTTGTGCCGCGACCACCAGATACGTAATCCGGATACGCCCGTCAAAAAACATTTCAATCTGGAAGGTATTATTATTGCTGTATCCACCCGCCACATCATACACACCCTGCCAGGTTACAGCAAAACGATCGTCTATTTGCTTATACGTATAGGTCCCACCCATTAACGGGAAAAAGTCCGCCAGCACCGCCGATACCCTAGGCAGTTGAAAATGATGTCCACTCGTAACGGCAGAACCATAGTCCGGCGAGCCGAAATTGAGATACCCATTATCGCTGAGATACAAATAACTGTAATTTTGATTATTCAGAGACACCTGCTTGCCACCGGTCAGGGCGACCAGTTCGCTGACATCATTATCCAGCAGATCGGCAAAACTAGTACCTCCCGCTGGATCTGTTGGCAGGACCTGCGCCTCGCTGAGACACAGATCATATCCTCGGGCCGCACTGTTGGGAGTCAGCGTCAGACTGACATTATCCAGGTCATGATAATGCGTCAGATCGAACACCTCCGTAAAATAATCAATTTCTCCGATTGTCAGAGCCGCCTGGCGGATAATATGTGTGCCTCCGATCTCAAAGTGTATCTCATCCGTATAAAATCCCTCTGCCAGGTGCTCGGCATTATACAGAGAAACAACCACTTCTACCGTACTGTTCGGTGCGAGAATGCCGCTGGAAGGTACTATATCCAGCCATCCGGCACTCCCGGTCACATTCCAGCTGGCTGACTGATCGGCCCGAGTATTGCTAAGCGTATAGGTAATTGTAGCCGGTGTAAAGGGACCGCCGGGGTCGCCGGAACTGATAAAATTCATTTCTGGCGTTACGCGATAATCCGGAGGTGAATACTGAATAAAACAGGCGGCATACCCAATCGAAGAGCAGTTATATTCAATCCGCATATACCCCGCCTCACCCCATGCCGTACCCCAGGAATTACGCATGAACCAGATGCCGTTCGCTCCTTGATTGTCATCCCACCCGACAAGGATCACTGCATGATTGATCTCACCCGGCGCCGAGGCGTTAAAAATCCCGCCGGAATACGCTCGAAATGCATCATCCACACATACCGCCACGGAGATCGGTCCATGATCCAGGATCGCCTGCTTCATCGCCGCTACCGTGGGAATATTGCTATCGGTGCCGATATAAGCCCAGGAATCGATGCAGTAAGGGTGTTCGTAAGGGCCGGCGCAGGCCTGATCGAACGCCAGGTATTCACAATCCGCTTCCAGGACTGCCCCGCTGTCACCATAGGGATCTACGGAGCCTCCTTGACACTGGTGATAACCATGTGCCCACCAGCCCCCCGCGCATCCCCAGGCGTCCTGGTTACAGCTTACCAACCACTGTTCGGAAAGATCCACTTCCACTCCTTCCTGGAGAAGGATTGCGCTCTCCAATACCCCCACCGTCCCGAATGCCCAGCAGCTTCCACAATTGCCCTGATTCTTAATGCTCGTGCAGCCTCCCTGATTCCGCCAATCAAAAGCCGTCGGCAAACCCATTTTGGGCAGTGTTTTCCACACGAATCGTCCCTTTTCCCGCCAGTCCGGAGGCTCCTTCATTCCGCACAGATTCTCGAGGGGAATTTCCGTGGCCGGATTTTCCATGACGCTGAAAGTCCATCCTTCCTGTAGGGTTTGGGTACGCAACGCCTCCACATCCACCGCATAACAGGGAATATAAAAAAGAAAGATATTCACTAAACAAAAACAGAATAAGGGGAAAACAGATTTTTCTAGTTTCATGGGTTGGCTTCTCTGGCTTTTCGAAAATCAAGTACCGTCGAAAATTATATTAGGCTCAATCATTCTCATCCCGGTGTCGTACTTGGATGTGCTTGGGCTGAAACTTTTACACGTTACAGCCTGCAAAAAACAATCCCAGCATAGTCTCCTGCCGGAGGCTATCGCTCCACCGGGATTTTGCGGCTTTGTTTTTTCATGTAAGAGACAAATTTACGTGCAAATAGTATCGTTCTGAACAAGTAATTATTCTACTTCATTACAGGTCTTAAGTCAAGCATAAATTCGTTGGAACGTGGGATGGCCAAGGAACATCGTATCCCCCTGGTGAGGATACGGTGTATGACGGATCGAAGGTGGAAAGAGCTAAGAA
>JAKJEP010000389.1 GCA_022705365.1 Planctomycetota bacterium
GTCCGGCGCGGGAGCCGATCCGGACGGCGATTGCGGTGATCAACCGGCTGGGGCGGCCGGTTTTGGCGCTGGATATTCCGTCGGGGCTGGACTGCGATACGGGGCAGCCGCTGGGGGAAGCGGTGCGGGCGGGCTATACGGTAACGTTTGCGGCGCTGAAAAAAGGGTTTGAAAATCCGATGGCCAGAGAATATACGGGGAAGGTTACGGTGGCGTCGATCGGGATTAAAACCGAATTGTTATTGGCGTGAAAGAGGATTGAAAGTACTGGGAGTAAAGCCCATGGCGCTGGCGCGGGTGGCGGACGAGATGGGAGCAGTATTTCTCTGGCCGGTTATCTGTCTGCCGCTGAGGGTTTGAGTACCGAGCAGATTGTTCGGTGACCGGGCCAGTCCCAACCGCGGGAAAATATTTTGATTGGCCAGAGAATTTTTGGAATCGGCCAGGGTTTTTTGCTTTAGATCGCTGCGCACCTTGGTGCCGGTGAGGGCATTCGAGCCGGTCAGGGTCTGTGCGGAAGCGGAGGTGCCGAGGCTGCGGGGCTGAACCAGAAACTGGGTTGAGCGATTGTATTGGGTGTAAAGCGGGCGGATGGGCTGCGGCCGGGTTTGCAGGGCCAGGCTGCGGCCGACGGGGGCCACCCGATTGAAGCTAGAGATTTTCGACGGACTGGTTAAGGCGTTGGTGGTTGGCATATAATTGGTTGGAGTTGATGTGCTGGCCGAGGCTAAGCCGGTTTGGGTAACGGTGGGCATACCGGGGATCCGGGCGGAACGGGAAACGGCCAGAGGATTGTTGGTCCCGCGGATGGCGCTGGTGATATCCTCATAGCCGGTGGAATATTGGTTGAAATTGCCGAGCGTAGAAGAACCCCTGGATTCATTGCCCTGGAAATACTTTAAGCCTCGCACGGTGGTATTGCCGTAAACCTGGGCATTTACGTGTGAGTATAAACCGCTGAGAATCAGGGTGATAAGAGCTATAAAAACTATTTGATATTTTTTATACATAACTGCTTCGTTTCTTTTACAGATACCGGTTTTATCGATTATAACGATAATAACACGTCTGGCGTTTAACGTCTCGTGTCTATCGTTCCAATCTCTTAATTATAATACTTTATTCTGCTTCCGGCAAATGCCCTGGTTCATTTTTCGCGTCAGCCAAGCGGGGTATCGCTTGATAAATGAGGATTACATAAGGCTTTACCATACATATTATCGTTCCGAAAGGGGGTTTTGGCATGAGATTTTTTCAGGTTTTCTGCAAATTTTGCGAATTTGGGCTTGCTTTTTTGATGGAGGTCTGATAATATACGTCTTATCTAGTAGACCCGATGGCAAGGATGCTATTCTTTCCTGTCCCATATCGGGTCTTTATTTTTGCGAGTCTGATGGAAGTGCCTTTCGGCATGAAATTTGAGAGAGAGAAGAAAATATTTTAAAAGAAACGGCTGGTGGTGCGGTGAACCGGAAGGAACGCCGCCGCTGGTGATGGAGGTTTTGCATGGAGCTGGATCTCAGCATACAGACTTTTGAATGGCTGCTGTCGGAGTGGGGAGAGATCGCCTCGACCGATTCTGATGTTGGTTCGGAATGCGGAAAGACTTGTGAATTTACGAAAGAGGCGGCGGTACTGGAAGCGGTGGGAACTTCCGGGAAACAGGAAGGTTAACCGGTACGGATCCGAACCGGCGGTTTTCTGACGGGAAATATCGGGTGAAGGAGGGGAGGTTATATCCCATATAGCTGCCAGCGATTCTCGACGTATTTTTTAATCTCATCAGGCATTTGCAGGGCAGGGGGCCAGTCGCGGAGGATACCTTCACCGGGGATCTTGCGGGTGGCGTCGATGCCCATTTTGGAGCCGGCGCAGAGATGGGGGGCGGCGTGGTCGAGGGCGTCCACGGGGCCATCGACCAGGCAGCAATCGCGGCGGGGATCGACATTGGCGCCGACCTGGAACAGGACTTCATCGACGTTTTGGACATTGACATCCTCATCGACGACGATGATGAATTTGGAGAACATGAGCTGGCCCAGACCCCAAAGGGCGTGCATGACCTTGCGGGCGTGAAAGGGGTATTCTTTTTTGAGGCGGACCAGGCAGAAGTTGTGAAAGACGCCGAAGGCGGGCAGGTGGTAGTCGAGGATTTCGGGCAGGAACATCCGGACGGCAGGCAGAAAGATACGTTCGGTGGCCAGGCCCATGTAATAGTCTTCCATAGGGGGGACGCCAACTATGGTGGCCGGGTAGATGGCGCCGCGGCGCATGGTGATGGCAGTGAATTGGAAGCGGGGGTATTTTTCGGGCATGCTGTAATAGCCGGTGTGGTCGCCGAAAGGCCCTTCCACCACTAAATCGGAGGGATCCGCCCAGCCTTCGATGACGATTTCCGCTTCAGCGGGCACTTCCATATCGATAGTAAGGCATTTCACCAGTTCGACCGGTTTCTGCCGCAGGAAGCCGGCAAACAGGATTTCATCCATTCCCGGCGGCAGCGGGGCGGAGGCGGCATAACTTAAGGCCGGGTCGCCGCCCAGGACCAGGGCGATGGGCATTTTTTGCTGTTGTTTTTCGTAGCCGCGGCAGTGGGCGGCGCCGTCGTGATGAACCTGCCAGTGCATGGCGCAGGTCTGGGCGGTGAGCTTCTGGACGCGGTACATGCCGACATTTCGCCGGCCGGTTTCGATGTCTCTGGTATAGACGCCGGCGAAGGTGAAATACCGGCCGCCGTCCAGGGGCCAGCATTTAAGGATGGGCAGGATATCCAGGCTGGCCTGCTCGCCCCGGAGGATGATTTCCTGACAGGGGCCGGATTTGACGGTCTTGGGGGTGAAATTGGCAAGCTGGACCAGATCGGGGATTTTCTTGACCTTTTCCAGGAAGGAGGCCGGGATTTGCGGCTGGAGCAGGGCTTCCAGCCGGTCGGCAATCTCGCGGAAATCCTGAACGCCCAGTGCCCGGCACATGCGGGTCTGGCTGCCCAGGGCGTTAATCAGGAGAGGCAATTCGGAGCCTTTGACCTTTTCGAAGAGGAGGGCCTTGCCGCCGCCCTCGCTTTTCATGACACGATTAGCGATCTCGGTGATCTCCAGTTCCGGATCGACTTCGAGGGAGATGCGCACCAGGTCGTTTTGCTGCTCCAGTTCTTGAATGAATTCGCCAAGATTTTTATAGGCCATATGGGTATTATAGCCAGGCGGGCGGCAGGGGCAAGGGCGGGTTTACTCGCTGAAGCGGGATAGATCTTTCATGATTTGCAGCAGTTCGGGGCGGTGGGTATTGTAAAAAAGATCCGGATTTTCCACCCTGTCGTCGTTACGGGTGGTAACTTTTTGGCCGGCGGAAAGGCCCTTAAAGGCAAAGGTGGCCTTATAGTCCTCATC
>JAKJEP010000038.1:0-15651 GCA_022705365.1 Planctomycetota bacterium
GAAGAAATGTTTCAGGCCATTAAAAAGGAGTTTTCTGATTTTACCCGCCGGCCGGCTGTGAAAGTGATTTTACCGAAAGAACCGGACGTAACCGCTCCCCGTGAATTGATCAAGGTCTTTCCTTCGATGCAGGGACCGGCGAAAATGACCGTCGGCTTTCCCTCGTTTTCCTTGCAGCATCCGGATTTGTATGTGCTGGACACCCTGGCCAATATCATGGGGGAGGGACAGAGCAGCCGTCTCTACCGAACGTTGCGGGAGGAAAAACAACTGGTCCTTTCCATCACCGCCGGCAATTACACTCCCTACTGGGCGGACGGAACCTTCCTGATTTTCTGCGACCTGGCGCCGGAAAATATTCCTGCCGCCCGTCAGGCTCTCTGGGAGGAAATCGAGAAAATCCAAAATGAGGGTATCACGGACGAAGAACTCCATCGTGCGAAAAAACAGTTGCAGGTCGGCCACCTGCGTTCACACCAGACCGCGGACCAGCAGGCGGACGCCATGGCCGAGGATTATCTGGCTGCCGGCGATCCGCATTTTTCCGATCACTATGTGGAAAACATGCAAAAAGTGACCGCCGTCCAGGTCCAGGAAGCGGCCCAAAAATACCTCCTGCCTCAAAAACAACTGACCTTGATTCTTACCCCCACCCCGCTGGCGGCGGCCCAGACCAGAAACCAGGAAAAGAATGCGCCGGCCGGCATCAAAAAAATCACTCTGGAGAATGGCCTGCGGATTTTATTAAAACGGAATAATGCGGTTCCCCTGGTAAACATGCAATTCTATGTACTCGGCGGCCTGCTGGAGGAAACGGATGCCAATAATGGTATAACCAATTTGATGACCGAATTATCCACCAAAGGCACCGCCAGCTATTCTGCCCGGGAAATCATCGATTATTTTGATGGTATTGGCGGTTCCCTGAATGCTTCCTGCGGCAACAATACCTACTTTTATGCCGCCGAGGTGATGACCGGCGATTTTGAAGAAGCCTTGAAACGATATTGTGAAATTATCCTCCAGCCGACTTTTCCGGAGGAAGAGCTGGAAAAACTCAAACCCCAGGCTTTGGCGACCATTGAACAAATTAATAACGACTGGCACATGCAGGCCAATCGCAATTTCCGGGAAAAATTCTTTGCCCAAAGCCCCTACCGGCGCACCCTGTACGGGACGGCGGATTCGATTCGGCAAATCAACCGTTCCCAGATTCAGTCTTGCTATCAGCAAATGACGGTGGCCCAACGCTCCGTGCTGGCTATTTTTGGCGATATAGACCTCGAACAGGCGGAAAAAATGGTTCGGGAACGTTTCGCCGCCATGCCGGCGGGTACGCCGATTCCCCTGGAAAAGGTCAAAGCAGAAACCTTTCCCAATGCCCCCCGGCAATTTATTGACAAAACCGAAAGAAATGGCGCCACCGTTTATATCGGCTATCCGGGAATTAAAATCACCGATATCGAAGATCGATATCCCCTGGAGGTCATGATCGAAATAATCGGCAGCCTCAACGGGCGAATCTTTACCCAACTGCGCGGTATGCAACTGGTGTATGATGCCCGGTGTTTCAGTTTTCCGGGTGTAACTCCCGGCTATCTCGCCGCCATGGCCCAATGCGAAGCGGAAAAAGTACCTCAGGTCATCCAGTTGCTTCAGGATCAGCTCGCCAAAGCAGCCCGCGGGGAATTCACCGAGGCGGAAATTGCCGATGCTAAAAACAATCGAATTAATTCAGAGGTCCTGGGAAAACAGACCAATGCCGATGCCGCCATGACCGCCACCCTGGATGAGATCTACAATCTGGGTTATAACTGGTCGGAAAATAATGCCGATCGAATTATGGCTGTGACCCTGGCGGATATTCAACGGGTGGCCCAAAAGTATCTTTCCGGCTCTCCCACCATTACCGTCATTACCTCCCAACCGGAAATTTTCCCCGATCCCTCTGCAGCACCCTGATTTGTATTCAGAGATTTTATGGGTGAATTGGATTCATCTGTCATCAACGGATCCATAAAAAGCCTCAGATAGACTATCCGAAATGTCAGGGCATGAAGCGGGCAAATTCATAAGTCACTGCCGGGAAATCTCAGCTTTTCTCTTCCCCATCGGGTCGGGTCGGGTCAAATGGAATTTGCATAGACCCGAATCAGATAGTATCCCCCGGTTGCCCATAGGCTGTTTTTCTTCCCTTTGGAAGCAACCCTTTTTTCAAAACTGGCCAACCAGTGCAATTTCTATAAAGTCCAATCCTATAATAGGTTAAACAATTTCACTGTTGATGGGATTTGTTTTTGGCCTTGTGGAAAATGGCAGGACGAAGTACAATGACCGGAATGTTTTGAACAGCAGAAAAGGATATGAACCATACGAATTCGTTCGGGGCGAAGGAGAGAACCGATACTCGGAAGATATGACGGAACATTATATACAGATACGCGGGGCGAAGGAGCACAATCTCAAGTCGATTGATGTGGCGATCCCGCGGGATCAGTTGGTGGTGATTACGGGGCTGAGCGGCTCGGGCAAGAGTTCGCTGGCCTTTGATACCATCTATGCCGAGGGCCAGCGGAAGTATGTGGAATCACTGTCAGCGTATGCGCGGCAGTTTCTGGAGCAGATGCAGAAACCCGATATCGAGAGCATCGAGGGGCTGCCGCCCACAATTGCGATCGATCAGCGCGGCGGCGGCCACAATCCCCGTTCGACGGTGGCGACCACGACGGAGATTTATGATTATCTGCGGCTGCTGTTTGCACGGGTGGGCAAGCCGCACTGCTGCATTTGCGGTAAGCCGATCCAGACGCAGCATGCCGGGCAGATTACCGATGCCCTGCTGGGGGAACCGGAGGGGACACGGGTACAGATTTGTGCCCCGCTGATTCGCGGGCAGAAGGGCGAACACAGCGACGTTCTCAAGCGGATTCAGCGGGAGGGATTTATCCGCGCCCGGGTGGACGGGCAGTTGTACGATGTGAAGGATATCCCCGCGCTGGACCGCAAGCGGGCGCATAGCATCGAAGCGGTGGTGGACCGGCTGGTTTTGAAGCCGGCGATCCGGCCGCGGCTGGCGGATTCGGTGGAGATTGCCCTGAAGCTGGGCGAGGGGCTGCTGCTGGTGCTGAAAGAAGGGAAGGCAGGGGCCTGGGAGGAGGTCTATTACAGTGAAAATTATGTCTGTCTGGATCATCCGGAAGTGTCGATGCCGGAGCTGACGCCGCGCTGTTTCAGCTTCAACAGTCCCTACGGGGCCTGCCGCAGTTGCGACGGGCTGGGGACGATTCTGGAATTTGACCCGGATTTGATTGTGCCGGACTCGAATGTCTCGCTGACGGAAGGGGCGATTGACGCCTGGCGGAAGGGGGGCAAACGGATGAACATCTTTTATAATCGCCTGATTCGCCGGTTCTGCCGGGAGTATGATATCAGCCCGGATACCCCGTTTAAGAATATCCCGGCCTCCGTCCGGAAAATACTGCTCTACGGCAGCGGGGACGGGGAGGACGGTGTGGGTTTTGAGGGGGTGATTCCGAATCTGAACCGGCGGTTCCAGAACACCGACAGCGAGTTCGTCAAGGCCCGGCTGCACGGGTATTTGTCGGAGCATCCCTGCCGGGATTGCGGCGGGGCGCGGCTGCGGCCGGAGTCGCTGGCGGTGCTGATTCACGGCAGAAATATTTGGGACGTTACCCGGATGAGCATTGCCGAGGCCCATGCGTTTTTTAAAAATATCGAATTGTCTCCGCAGGATCAGGAGATTGCCCGGCTGATTTTGAAGGAAGTGCGGCATCGGCTGGAGTTTATGCTGAATGTGGGGCTGGACTATCTGACGCTGAACCGCATGAGTGGCACGCTCTCCGGCGGCGAGGCCCAGCGGATTCGGCTGGCCACGCAGGTAGGCTCCGCCCTGGTGGGAGTATGCTATGTGCTGGATGAGCCGTCCATCGGGCTGCATCACCGGGACAATCAGCGGCTGATCCGGACGATGCGGCATTTGACGGACCTGGGCAATACGGTGGTGGTGGTCGAGCATGACGAGGATACCATCCGGGCCGCCGATCATGTTATTGACATGGGTCCGGGGGCGGGCGTGCACGGCGGCGAGATTGTGGCACAGGGAAAAATGGCGGATATTCTGGCCGAACCCCGCTCGCTGACCGGGCTTTATTTTTCGGGGCAGCGGCAGATTCCGCTGCCGGAAAAGCGCCGGAAAGTAAATCTCAGCTACTGCCTGCAGGTATCCGGCGTCCAGCAGAACAATCTGAAGGATATCGATGTGAAATTTCCGCTGGGAGTGTTGGTGTGTGTGACGGGGGTCAGCGGGTCCGGCAAGAGTTCGCTGGTCAATCAGGTGCTGCTGCCGGCGGTGTGGCGAAAGCTGTATAACGGGCGGGAGAAACAGGGCAAATTCCAGAAGCTGCTGGGGACCAGCCGGATTGACAAGGTAATCCAGATTGACCAGAGTCCCATCGGCCGCACGCCCCGCTCTAATCCGGCGACCTATACGGGGGTGTTTGATCTGATCCGGCAGTTGTTCAGCAAGACGCGGGAGGCGAAGATTCGCGGCTACACACCCGGCCGGTTCAGCTTTAACGTAAAAGGGGGACGGTGTGAACATTGCCAGGGCCAGGGAACCCGCAAAATCGAGATGCACTTCCTGCCGGATGTCTATGTGGTGTGCGACCAGTGCAAGGGAACCCGCTACAACCGCGAAACGCTGGAGATCAAATACCGCGGCAAAAATATCGCCGATGTGCTGGACATGCATATTGAGGAGTCGCTGAGTTTCTTCGAGAATTTCCCCAAGATCAAACAGATGGTGCGGACTCTCTACGATGTGGGATTGGGGTATATGAAGCTGGGGCAGGCCTCTACCACCCTCAGCGGCGGCGAGGCCCAGCGGGTCAAGCTGGCGACGGAGCTGGGCAAGGCCAGCACCGGCCATACCCTGTATGTGCTGGACGAGCCGACGACGGGGCTGCATATTGCGGATATTCACAATCTGCTGACGGTTCTCAATCAACTGGTGGAAATGGGCAATACGGTCATCGTCATCGAGCACAATCTGGATGTGATTAAGATGGCCGATTATATCATCGACCTGGGCCCCGAAGGCGGCGCGGGCGGCGGGCAGGTTGTGGCCGCCGGCAGCCCGGAGGAAATCAGCCGGATGACGCAAAGCTTTACGGGACAATTTCTAAAAGAAAAACTCCGCTCGTAAAACAGGAAAAAAACACCAAAAAATAAAATTTCTTGTAACCTTTCTCCAATTTTTGCATCTACCTATATATAGTATGGATCCATGTACGGGATATTTGATGTAGATCAGGTAAAATCTGGAGGTATTGATTATGTGGCGAGCGATAGCGGTATCCCTGTTTCTGTTCAGTTGGTCAGGTGGTTGCCTGTTTGTGTACAACGGCGACAAGGTAGTCCGAAAAAATGAACCCAAACGGCAGGTGCAGTTCGAATCGGCCGAAGCGTCCCAGCTGTTCCATAATAAATTCAACGCCAGTCTCTGTTCCTGCCAAAACCGTGATGAGGAACACGAATCAGTGGTTATTCCTTTTATTATGGCCACCAACACCAGCACCAAATTATCCGAATCCGCCTGTTACAACGATGCCCTGACCCTCTGTGACAACAACAAGGATAACTGCATAAGCCTGGCGGAAGCCCAGACCTACGCCGGGATGTAAAAACTGCTACTTTGACGGAACCGCCAAAAGTCAATATGGACACCCAAAAACGGCTTTGGTTCCCCAATCACAAGGGGTCGAAGAGCTTTTGACGCTGGCGTCTACTTTCGGGTGTGGTTGAGAATTTGCCGCAGGTCGGCGGTATGGATATCGGTCAAATCCTTGACCACCTTGTCCGCCAGGGTTAGCTGCGAAGCGGGGTAGCTGGTTTCGGTGGCCAGACAGAACATCCCCGCCCCCTTGGCCGATTGGATCCCCCAGAGACTGTCCTCGATGGCCAGGCACTGACTAGGCTTGATTTGGTTATCGGACCGCAAGGAGCGATTCACCCTGGTCAGGCAGAGGGTATATCCTTCGGGATCCGGTTTGGATCGGGTAACCTCATCAGTTGACACGATTTCCCGAAAATATTCACGCAGCCGGCCCTGTGCCAAAATCGTCTCAATTTCACTGCGAATGGCTCCGGAATGAATAGCACAAATTATACCATTTTTCTGCAAATCCCCTAAAAGTTCCACCACCCCCGGCAAAATCAGGCAGTGCTGCCGGATATATTCGGCGAAATTTCGCTGTTTTTCAGCCACGATCTCCTCTATCAGTGCTGAAACCGCCGGTCGGCCATAATCTTCCAGAATATGCTGCACGCATTCGGTATCGTCATACCCCAGATACTTGCAGCAGTAGGAATCCCAGGATAACACGATATGCTGGGATCGCAGGGCCAGCCGCAACATCTCAAAATGGGCCGGTTCACTATCGGCAATTACACCGTCGAAATCAAAAATTACCATACGCAGCACGGAAGTCTCTGCCATATAACATCCTGTAAAATAAGGTATTACCGTTTTTTTGCTCGATTCGCTTGAGAATAAATATAAATTTTCTTGCAAATCGTCTTTAAAACATTATTAATACTTTAATCGTTATGAAATTATCATGGTTTACGGAGATGTTCAACCTGGAATTGACTGGATCTTCGGGAATTTTATGATATATTCCCAAGAAATATTGATTAGCTTATACAAAAGCATTTCTTAGTATTGATAAAGCGTTGAATATCGTTTCGACAGTAAGAAAAGAAGTATATTTTTAAGAGGTTTTTGCGATTTTGTCGATTAGGAAACGGATGGACCTGATTTCGGAAACAGAATATTCTTTGTAATGATCCTGTTCTGCGGTGGAGCAGGCAGCGAAATTTTGTTGTTTTAAGCGAAAGGAAATGATTATGAAACATGGTATGAAATTTGCTATGGCGGTAATCGTGCTGATCGGCTGCTCGACAGCATGGGCCGCCAGCGACGCCGAACTGCAAGAGCAGATACAGGCGCTGCAGAACCGGGTTGCCGAGCTGGAAGCCCAGCAAAGCACCCAGAACGTAGAGCAGCGAAATGCCGAGCTGATCAAGCAGTTGATGAACGAGATGGCCAACAATCCCAACGGTATGGGGCAGGATACAGCCGTCACCGCCGGTTACGATAAGAGGTTCTTCATCAAGAGCAGCGACGATCAGTTCAAGCTGGAATTCGATACGTTGCTGCAGTTCCGTCATACCTATATGTTCACGGATGATGGCAGCCGCAAACTCAATACCGATGGCACCCGCGCCGCAGATGGCGATGGAGCCGATTCCAGTGCCTCGGATTTCGAAGTCGAAACCTCCCGTTTGATGTTAATGGGGCATGTCCTCAAAGACCTCAAATACAACATTACCCTGGAAATGGATGATGATTCCGGCGATAATGCCAAACAGGGCGATGTGTATCTTTATACCTATGAATTAAGTTATTCCTTCATGCCCGAATTCGGAGTGAAAGCCGGGCGTTTCAAAGGCCCCTTCGGCAAGCAGGAGCCCGGTTCCACGGCCAAACTTCAGATGGTGGATCGCTCTCTGGCGGACAAAGTCTTCAACATTGACCGGGTTTCCGGTGTGGAAGGCTTCGGGATGTTCGATATGGGCGATATCAAGCCGGAATACCGCGTTGCGGTTTTCAACGGCTTCCGGAACAACAACGATGCGATGTACAGCGATACGGACAACAGCCCCGGCCTTGCCGGCCGCTTGATGTTCCCGATGATGGGTGCCTCCAGTGCCGATTTTGATGCCGAATCCGACATCGAATTCCATGAGAACCCGGTGGCCATGTTCGCTGTCAGCTATGCTTATGCTAATGACCGCTGCGAAGATCACTTCCTCAGCGGCAATAACGACAGCTATAAGTTCCTCGGCAAGAGCGCCGTGGACGGCAAAACGGATGTCTTCGAACTGGGCGGCGAAACCAATATGATTGGCGCCGATATGTCCTTAAAGTACAGCGGCTTGTCAGTCAATGTGGAAGGCTTCTATCAAAACCTTGATGTGGATAGCAAAGAATGGGCGGATGCTGCCGATTTCGGTAATGCCGTTCGCACCGGTCTTCTCAGCGATGAACTGGACAATTACGGCTGGCATGTGCAGTCCGGTTACTTCATTGTGCCCAAATCGTTTGAGTTGACCAGCCGCATCAGTGGTGTGCATCCCGACGGCAGCAATGACAGCTATGAATATGCCGGCGGCTGGAACTGGTATCTCTCGGGCAATGATCTCAAACTCAGCATGGACCTGAGCTATATTGATGACCTGCCCGTCGTCAACAGTGCGGCAAACTATCATGGGATTCAGAACAATGCTCTATTCCTGATTCGCACCCAGTTGCAATTCCAGTTCTGATAGGAGTATGTAACCTGGCGGTTCTCGCACACGAGGAGGCACCGCACCGCCGGGATGATTTAAAAAGGGCATTGCTGGTAAATAACCGGCGATGCCCTTTCTCTTTGCGCAGAATTCCCCAGCCGGGTGGTAGCCTCTGAATCCTCACAAATGAGATTTCCGCTTAGAAAAACAGCTATTGACAAAACCGCTAAATTCACTAGGATATCCCTGTATTCTTGCAGCCGATGTAGCTCAGCTGGTAGAGCACAGCTTTCGTAAAGCTGTGGTCGAGGGTTCGAATCCCTCCATCGGCTTTGTCAAATAAGGACTTAGATAAGGTTTTTTGGTAATAAGTGTAAGAATAAGTGTAAGAAGAAAATAACAACTTACAGCAATTTCTTCATAGGAATTGAAAAATGAATTAAAAGAAAATAAGTAGCAGGGATGAGAAAATCCCAGGTGGCCTGCCCCTAACCTACCTGTGCCTTTTCATATTCCTGCTGCTTTTATAGACTACAACAGCAAGGCATTTTCCCACCCCCCCCACCCCACAGATTCCCGACCGTGCCTTGCTGTTTTTTTTGTCTTTAAAAAGCATCCCAGCTGTGGTACTTGAACAGACATACCTGGAAAATTCAAATGGGAAAACTGTTTTTATGAAATTCGACGGAACCGCCAAAAGTCAATATTGACAGCCAAAAACAGCTCTGGCTCCCCAATAACAAGGGGTCGAAGAGCTTTTAACCCGCATTTCTCACGGGATTTTGACAAATATATTGATAACTCCATGATTCAGAATGCCGTATGTACCATTTTTCGGTTCACCAGCTTCGACCGTCTGTTTTCAGCGCAAATTTTTGTACGCCTTCGAGGCCACAGGAGCTATCTTCCGCAGGCATATAAGTGTATATGTTGAGGACAGATAGCGACGAGAACGAAGAAGGCGGGCAAAAAGGCCGCTGAAAATCGAAAGTCCGTGAGAAATGCGGGTTAACGCTGGCGTCAAATTCAGGATTTCAAAGGGGGGATAGCCGCTTTATCATGGTTTTTGGGCTTATGGGCCAGCCAGATAAGCCACTGGGCCAGGCATGTGACCCCAATGACCGCGATACCGAACCAGTAGGGCATATAGCGGCCGAAGGAGTCGCTGAGGTATCCGCCGGTCAGCGAACCGATGAACATGCCGGTTGAGCCGCCCAGTTCATGGAGCAGCATGCGGGCGGAGCGGTTGCGGCTGCCGGCTACGACATAATACAGATGGGAGGCGAAGAGAAAACCAAAGCTGCCGCCGAAGACTACGATGAGCAGATAAAAAACCGGCAACCGGGAGGCGGCCAGGATGGCGATAAAAGTCAGCAAGATGAGGATATGAGCGGCCACAAAGAATCCCAGCCGATAGTGCCAGGCGGAGGTCTTGCCGGTAAACAGCATGATGAGAAAGGTGGCCAGGGCCAGAAAGGTATTGACCAGGCCAAAATCGGATTCGGAAAGGCCCAGTTCATACTTGAACAGCAGCCCCATCTGGGAGCGGATCAGTGCGATGCAGATGGAAGAGGATACCAGGGCCAGCAAGGCCATCCAGCGAAAGGTGATGGCCAGGGAGGTACTCAAATCATTCGGAGGAGCAGGGGAACCAGGCGGCTGGGGGAGTGGATCTTGCTGGTGCGGCGGGGGAGCCAGGCAAACGCAGAGAAAGGCGGCAACAATACAAAGAATCATGGCGGATATCGGAGTGGTGGAAGAATATTGTACCAGAATACCGCCGATCAGGGGACTGATAAGCCGGCCGCTGGTCCAGGCGGCATTCAGCCAGCCGAGCTTGCGGTTGAGCTGAGAACCTTCATAGCCGGTGGAGAGCCAGGCCATGACAAAAGGCCAGAAAAAGGCCTGAATCAAACCGGAGAGGCCGGATAAGCAGAGCAAGAACCGTATGCCTTGTGCGGAGCTGACCGGATCGGGGGTGCTGTATAACAGAAGCAGAGTCGCAATGGTAGCCATCAGCAGCAAAACCAGGGAAGAAAGGGTGGTTATCCGGGCATTCAGCTTATCCAGGCACAGGCGGGCGATTAAACAGCCGGCTATATAACCGCCGAGCTGGAGGGCACAACAGTTGCCGACCTGGGCATCGGAACCGTGGAGGCGATTGATGATAAACGGAATCGCAATCCACCAGATCCCCTGGAGAAAAGCCATGCAGAACATGGCCAGACACAATGGCTTGGTTTCATCTCGCTGATTCGTTCGCTTGTTATTTTCTAGTAACATCATCTCAATACAACTATCTACAGCGGATTCCGGTTCCCCATTCAGTGAAAGGCTATTCTATCGCCGGAGAAATGGTTGTAAAGCGGTAAAAAAAGCTGGGCGGGGTGTAATTGGTGCTTTTGGGGGATGAATAAAAAAGCGGGCGGCAGCCGGATCGGTACCGCCCGCGTAGAGTACGGGTATGACAAAGGGGTAGCTTATCAGGCCAGGACTTCTTTGATTTTGCTGATGAGGGCCTGGGGTTTGATGGGTTTATCGACGAAAAAATAATCCGGGGATTCATTGGCGTCATCGCCGAATTCCATGCCGGTTACCTTGCCGATGCTGGAGAGGAGGATGATGGGCTTTTTGAACCCTTCCCGGCGGAGGTCATTGGCCAGGGAGAAACCGGCGTCCGGTTCTTCCATAATCACATCCAGAATGAGCAGATCGGGGTTGGATTTTTTGACAGCTTCCTTGCCCTCGGCTCCGGAAAAAGCCTGGAAAACCTGGTGACCTTCTTTTTTCAAAATGAGGCTAATCGCTTCCACGACATCCGGATCGTCATCAACTACGAGTGTTTTAACCATGCTAATCTCCAGTGTAAAATACCAATGCTTAAGGAGACCCTACAGCCGTCTCCAATCGTTTCACAATGATACTATCTTAATAAAAGGCATGGCATCTGTCGATACAAATTTCACAACTTACGGATTTGGTGAAATTTTCTCGTTTTCCGGGGTTTTCCGGGTCAAAATGACGGTAAAGGTACTGCCTTTACCCCATTCGCTGTCCACAGACACGGTGCCATCGTAAAAATAGGCAATTTTTTTGACGATGGAAAGACCCAGGCCGCTGCCTAAGATATTGCGGGTGCTGGAGTTTTTGATGCGGACGAAATCGTTGAAGAGGTGGCCAATATCCTCTTTAGTAATGCCGATACCGGTGTCCGCGACGGAGATTTTAATCTGGTCATCGGGCAGTTCGGTAATATTGATGTCCACCCGGCCGTCGTCCCGGTTGTATTTGACGGCATTCGAGATGAGATTGTTAAAGATAATCTCGATTTCGTTCTGGTCAGCCAGGAGATGGACGGGTTTTTCGGCATGGAGGGCGATGTTGATATTTCGCGCAAGTGCCTGATTAGCAATACTTTCCATTGATTTTTGGGCAATGACGGTCAAATCGACATCGACCAGTTCCCGCTTTTTCTGGCCGGATTCAATGCGGGTCATATCCAGCAGATCCAGAATCATTTTCCGCATCCCTTCCAGTCGGATGCTGCATCGTTCGATCATTTTGTCATAGACACTTGGGTCATCCCCGGCAGAGCGGTTGCGGATAATATCGAGGTAGCCTTCCACGGCGGCCAAGGGAGTTTTCAACTCATGAGCCAGGACGGAAATGAACTGGAAGCGGACCTGGCGGCGTTCTTTGGCCAGATTCCGGGCCTCGCGGGCGTGGATGAGGGTCTGGACAGCCTTGCGGACGGTGGCTTTTAACTCACCGGGAGTAAAAGGTTTAGCTAAAAAGTCATAGGCACCGCATTTGATGGCGGTAACGGCGGTTTCCAGGGAGGCATAGGCGGTAATCATAATGGTCAGGGTGTTGACCTTAAGGGTGGAAAGTTCCTCCAAAACATCCAGGCCGCTGACGCCGGGCAGTTTATGGTCCAGCAGGAGGATGTCGGGAGCCTCGGTGCGGACCAGTTCCAGGGCGTCTTCTCCCGTAGCGGCGGTCTGGACGCGGAAAGAAACCTCGGTGTTAACATCGGGCAGGACTACGGTCATATCGCGGAGTACCCGCTCGATGCCGCTGACCATCCCCGGTTCATCATCTACCACTAAAATATTGAGTGTATCCATCTGGTTTCCTGTGTTCTTTCGTTATCTATATCGTCACTGTCGGCCCTCTTTGGGCAGAATGACGGAAAATTTTGTTCCGGTGGGGCCGGCGGCGGGGTCGGTATTGGATTCGACCTGGATGTCGCCGCGATGCATCTTGATAATGCCGTAGGCGACAGCCAGGCCCAGGCCGGTGCCCTTTCCAATTTCCTTGGTGGTGAAAAACGGCTCAAAGATTTTCCCCAGATTTTCGCGGGAGATGCCGATGCCCTGATCGGCCACTTCGATTTTGAAGCGTTTACCGAGATCGGAAATGACGATTTGCAGGCAGCCGCCTTTGGGCATGGCGGAGCAGGCATTGTTGATCAGATTGGTCAGGACCTGGGCGATCTGGTCGGGATCCACTTCGACCATCGGATCGGAAATTTCCTGATCGAGGCGGACGGTAACACCGGGCGGAGCAGGCGAAACCTGCAGGATTCGCTCGATGAGTTTGACGATATCGGTTTTCTGAAGCTGAACCTTGTTCTGACGGGCGAAATGGAGGAGCTGGGATACGATTTTCTTGCAGCGGTCGGTCTGTTCGACAATCAGTTTCAGGTCTTCATTCATTTGCGGCTCTTTCCCGAACCGTTCCAGCAGGAGGTGGGAATACATCAGCACCACACCGAGGGGATTATTGACCTCGTGGGCGATGCCGGCGGCCAGTTGCCCCATACTGGCCAGTTTTTCGGACTGCATGAGGGCTTCGCGGGTGCTGGCGAGCTGCTCGTTGGAGTTGGCCAGTTCGCTGACGGTCATGCGGAGCTGTTCGATGGTATGGGGCAGACACATTTCACTTTCGGCCAGACCCTTGAAGATAGCGACGGCATGTTCGCGGCAGGTATCGTACCCGCAGGCGCCGCAATTGAGTTCATCCTGGGGTTTGTGCTTTCCCATCTTGGCCATGATGTACGCGATTTCTTCCTCGAAGGGAACGGGGATCCGCTGGTCGTTGGGAGTGAATTGCCGGGTCAAATCCAGGTCGGCGAAGTCCTGCATGGACTGCTGCCAGGCGCGCCGGTTGTTGCGGGCGATTTTCCGGCGGACATAGTCGCTGATTTGCGAACGGCGGGAAAAGAGCGGGGTATCCGCGGTCATGCCCGCCCCCATAATGCAGCCGTTGCAGGCCAGGATCTCCAGCAGCCGGGCGTTCAGATGTCCGCTCTCGAATTCCCGGATAGCCTCGACGAAATTGGTCCGCCCGTCGGTGACCACGATATCCCCGGCCATCAAATCTTCCCGGATATCAGCGGCCTGGAGAAGGCCGCGGCTGATGGAAAAGAGCGAACCGGTCCCGGCGTAGGGAGGGTCAAATTCACCGGGGGGCGCCTGGGCAGGATCCAGCCGGGCCTCCGTAAACATCTGCCGCAGTTCCGAGAAGGTCAGTACGGCATGTATTTCATCAGGGGTATTTTCGCTGAGAGATTCGCATTTTTTGGCAATACAGGGGCCGACGAAGACGATTTTCAAATCCTTTCCGTGCAGCCGGTGCAGGACCCGGGCAGTAGCCAGCATGGGGGAAACCACCGGAACCAGCGAAGGGACCAGGTGGGGATAATATTTCTCGACATAGCCGATAATGGCCGGGCAGGTGGTGGAGATATAGTTTTTCCCCTGGGGGTTGCGGTCCAGCAATTCCTTGTATTTGCGGGCGACCAGGTCCGCGCCAAAGCCGACTTCGTTGACATAGCGGAATCCCAAGGCCCGGAGCATGCCCACCAGGTGGGTGTAGTCCATGTCGGCGAACTCGGCGGGAAAGCTGGGCGCCAGGCAGACCGCTACCGGCTCGGCAGACCGGAGCAATTCCTTCACCTGCCGGATACTGCTGACAACTTCCTTGGCGCCCTGGCTGCAGATGCGGACGCAATTGCCGCAACTGATGCAGCGTTCGGCCATGACCTCCGCCTGGCCATCGGCAATCCGGATGGCCTTGGCGGGACATTCCCGCACACAGGTATAACAAACCCGGCACCGCTCTTTTACGGTGTGAACAAAACCAGTCGGCCAGCTTTCAATCACGATATCGGCACTCCGTCAGCAGGTTTCCTACGGCGGCCCGGTGGTCCAGCACAGAACCGAGCGAGCATATCGAGGATGCCGGGACCTTATCCCGCGCGGGCAGAGCTTCGGTCAGGCCTGAAGCAGTTTTCGCACGGAGTTCATCAATTCTTCAGAACGCACGGGCTTGTCGAGGACACAGTCGGCCTTGATCCAGGATTTGGCCTCCGGGGTTTTGGCATCGAAGCCCAGACCGGTGGCGGCCCGCACGGCCGTCAGCATGATGATGGGCATATTCGGGTACAATCGTTTGATTTGATGACACAAAACGAAACCGGAATCCATTTGTTCCATCATGAGGTCCACGATGGCCAGATCGGGCTGGTGGGCCGTCAAAAACTCCTCGGCCTGGGCGGCGGTGTCGATGGCATGGACTTCATAGCCGTTGGCCTTGAGCACATGCTCCACCTGATCGAGAATATCCGGGTCGTCATCCACAATGAGTACTTTTTTTAATGCGGTCATAATCGCTCCTAATTTTTCTGGGTATTCTACCGGGAAAAAATCACCGGGAATCATTTTACCGTAACTTCGCGTTTTTTGTAGTGGGTATGCAGCAGGTGATGGCTGACCTCACCGAGCGGCTCGCCGAGGAATTCCTTGTAAAGGCGGGCCACGGATTCATTGCGATGGCTGACGCGGACCCGTTCATCGCGGTCAATCGTGTAGAGGGCCTGCAAGCGGGCCTTGATCGCCTCGGTATCGGTACCGATCGGCTGGCCGCCGCCGGCCACACAGCCGCCGGGGCAGGTCATCACTTCGATGAAGTGGATATCCTTGCGTCCGGCGCGGACTTCATCCAGCAGTTTGCGGGCGTTGCCCAGACCGCTTACGACAGCCGCACCCACTTCCAAATCACCAATTTTCAACTTCACTTCCTTGTGCCCTTTTATGCCGCGGATGGCAGGGATTTTCTCTTCGGGGTATTCCTGGCCGGTGAGGAGGAAGTAGGCACTGCGAATCGCCGCTTCCATCACGCCGCCGCTGGCGCCGAAGATTTTACCGGCCGTGGTACGTTCGCCGAAGGGGGTATCGGCGGTATCGGGAGTCATGGCCGCCAGGTCCAGACCAT
>JAKJEP010000038.1:15764-15992 GCA_022705365.1 Planctomycetota bacterium
CCGCCATTTCCGGGCGTTTACACTCGAATTTTTTGGCGGTGCAGGGCATAATGGAGACACTGACGATGCGGTCCGGCGTCAGGCCTTCCCGTTTGGCGAAAAAGCTTTTAATCAGGGCGCCCATCATCTGCTGGGGACTTTTGCAGGTCGAGACGTTTTCCAGGAAATCCGGGTAGAACTGTTCGACGAATTTAATCCAGCCGGGGGAACAACTGGTCAGCATAGGCA
>JAKJEP010000390.1 GCA_022705365.1 Planctomycetota bacterium
GGGCTGTCCCTATGGCTGTCTGGGTTTTGGCGACTGCCAGGCGGCCTGTATGTTTGATGCGATTCATGTGACCGATGGGCTGGCGACTGTGGATTATGCCAAATGTGTAGGCTGCGGGGCCTGTGCCAAGGCCTGTCCGCGGCAGATCATCGAGATGGTACCCTTTCAGGAAGATCCGCTGCTGGTGATCGGCTGTTCGAGTCTGGATAAGGCCAAGGATGTACGCGGCTATTGCAAGGTGGGATGCGTCGGATGCGGGATGTGCGCCAAGACAGTGCCGACGGCCTTCCAGATGAAACAAAATCTGGCGGTGCTGGACTACACCAAATACGGGCCGCGGGCGGAGATGGACAAGGCACAGGCGAAATGTCCGCGGGCCATGATGGTTTATGTGGGCAAGAATGCCCGGCCGGCGGAAGCCCCGGCCGTGCCGCAAGAATCCTCTTGCCGGTGAATCTGAAACAAATACCAAGCAGAGTGCAGCGATTGAGATGAAATCGATACGCCATATATACAAGATCGGCAGCGGCCCGTCGAGTTCGCATACCATGGGACCTAAGCGGGCGGCACAGTTGTTTGTGACAAGACCACCGGTCGCTGCGGCGGTACGGATCGAGGCCCATTTGTACGGGAGTTTATCGGCAACTGGGCAGGGGCATTTAACGGACCGGGCGATATTGGAGGTGCTGGGCGGGCGGGGAGAAATACTCTGGCATGAGGAGAATTTGCCCAAGCATCCCAATGGTATTCGGTTTTTGGCTTTTGATGCCGGCGGCAGCCAAGTGGCGGAGTGGGAGGTATATAGTATCGGCGGGGGGGAACTGCTGGATCATGCCGGTCTGGTGGATGGCCAGGCGGAAGAAATCTACAGTGAGGCGGGGATAGGCGAAATTTTGCAGATCTGCCGCAAGACGCGCAGCACCTTTGCCTCGTTTGTCCGTGCCCAGGAAAAGGAAGAATTGTGGGGATATCTGGGGCAGGTTTGGCAGACGATGCGGGAGGCGGTGGAGCGCGGCTTGCAAAGCCAGATGAAGGTTTTGCCGGGTTCGCTGGGTTTATCGCGGCGGGCCGGGCGGACGTTGCAGATTGCCAATGACCGGGTGGGCTGTCTGCGTGATTTGAATTTGCTCTCGGCCTATGCGCTGGCGGTGGCGGAGGAAATGCCGCCGGGGGGATCGTTGCGTCGGCTCCGACGTGTGGATCGGCCGGGATTGTGCCGGGTGTGCTGTATTATTTCTGGAAGAACCACGGCAGGGGGGAGGAGGAGATTCTGCCGGCGCTGGCGACAGCCGGCCTGTTTGGCACGGTAGTGGCAAGCCATGCCTCCATCAGCGGAGCCGAGGTAGGCTGCCAGGGGGAAGTGGGAACGGCCAGTGCGATGGCGGCCGCCGCGGCGGCCCAGTTATGGAAGGCGTCGCTGGAACAGATTGAATATGCCGCGGAAATGGCCATGGAACATAGTCTGGGGCTGACGTGTGATCCGGTGGATGGCCTGGTGCAGGTTCCATGCATCGAGCGGAATGCCTTTGCTGCCAAGCGGGCGGTGGATTGTGCCGCTTATGCCTTGGCGACTGACGGCCGGCATATGGTGAGTTTTGACGATGTGGTGGCGGTGATGTATGAAACCGGCAGGGATATGCAGGCGAAATATCGCGAGACAGCGACCGGCGGATTGGCGGAGGTTATGCAGCGAAAATTGCAGCGGCTGCCGGCGGTGTCCGCCTGATGGTTATGGAGGTATTGGATGGTTCTATCGGCAGGCAAACTTTATTGAATGAGGTGTAGTTGTGGCAGGCAAGAATGCGATATTGCAGACGGAGATACCCGGGCAGAAGCCGGTACGGGGCAAGGTGCGTGATATATATGATCTGGGTGATAAGCTGCTGCTGGTGGCGACGGACCGGATCAGCGCGTTTGATGTGATTATGGCCAACGGCATTCCGGATAAGGGAGTGATTCTCACGCAGATTTCCCTGTTCTGGCTGGAGTGGCTAGGCGGCTCGGTGGCCAACCATTTGCTCAGTACGAAGGTGAAGGATTTCGGCAAACCTTTCTCGGATCATGCGGACCAGTTGGAAGGCCGGAGTATGCTGGTCAAGAAGGCGAAGGTCCTGCCGGTGGAATGTGTGGTGCGCGGGTATCTGGCCGGTTCCGGCTGGAAAGAATATCAGGAGAGTCAGACGGTGTGCGGGCATCCACTGCCGTCCGGTCTGAAACAGTGCAGCAAGCTGAGCCGGCCGATTTTTACCCCGGCGACCAAGGCGGAACTGGGCGAACATGACGAGAATATCGACTTTGCCCGGGCGGCGGGGATTCTGGGCGAGAAGGCGGCCCGGTATGTGCAGGACAATAGTATCGAGATTTATATGAAGGCGGCGGACTATGCCGCTGGGCGCGGGATTATTCTGGCGGATACCAAATTTGAATGGGGTTATGACGGGGATTCGATTATTTTAATCGATGAGGTTTTGACGCCGGATTCCTCGCGCTTCTGGCCGGCCGGCACATACCAGGCCGGCCGCGATCAGGAAAGTTACGACAAGCAGTTTGTGCGGAATTATCTGGAAAGTATCCATTTTGCGAAACGGCCGCCCGGACCGGTGCTTCCGGACGAGGTGGTGGCCGGGACGCGGCAGCGGTATGTGGAGGCATATGAACGGCTGAGCGGGCGGAAGTTGAAAAACTAAACCGACGAATCGCGGAACTGAAAATCGTATGACCATAGGCAACATAAAGAAAAATGAAATACGGTTACTGGGACTGATTTGTCTTTGGACTTTGATCGGAGTCGGCTGCGATAGTTTGCGCATCCGTTCGGATTATTCGATCCAGTATTATTATACCCAGACGGAAGACGGCTTGACGCTGTGTCTGCGCCGGTATGAGCCGGAAACTCTGGATACCGATAAGAATCCGGTCATTCTCTGCCACGGGCTGGGATACAATCTCTTGTTTTGGGATTTGGCCGATAAGGTGTCTTTGCCGGCCTATCTGGCCCGGAACGGCTATGATGTCTGGTCTTTGTCGCTGCGCGGGGCGGCGCCCAGCAGCCAGCCGCTGAGCAGTTCGCTGCGCAAGCTGGGGCGGTTCAATCTGGAGCCGGAGGTTTTTAAGACGATGCAGAAGCGGGTGGCTGATGTGAAGATGACCGACTGGTCAGTGGATGATCATATTGGTTATGATGTGCCTGCCGCCCTGCGTTATGTGCGGGAGCAAACCGGTTATGAGAAAGTGCATTGGATCGGCCATTCGATGGGCGGGATGATCATGTTTGCCTGGTTAGGGCAGGGGGGTGTGGAGGCGGCGGCTTCCGTCAAGAGTTTTGTGGCGATAGCCGTGCCGATGGCGGTTTTCCATCCCTTGA
>JAKJEP010000391.1:0-238 GCA_022705365.1 Planctomycetota bacterium
GCCTTTTCAATGTCTTTGATACAGGAGACATCAAAGGGCTTGATGACGATTAGATTGGATTCCGGGGTGGCCAGATTGGCCAACTGCTTCAGCGGGGTCTGGGCGCCGTAATAATTGACCCGCAAATTTTCGACCAGGGCAGTGGAGGCCCGCCCCGTTCGAATGGTGCGGAATTCACTGCTGAGAAAATCCGCGGCTTTTTCCATTTTGGCTTCGGTTTCAAAGGTGATTTCTTCTA
>JAKJEP010000391.1:270-3360 GCA_022705365.1 Planctomycetota bacterium
GGTTCCGACAGCCTCTCCTTTGGCCACACGGGCGACGGTGCCCGGCGTCAGCAGGCTGCAAACAATAATATCGATTTTGTTTTCTTTGCACATGGAAATGGCGGTCTGGTCCATCACCCGGAGATTGTCGCGCAGGACCTCATCATAGGTCAGGCGGGTATATTTTCGGGCCGCCGGATGGGTGATGGGATCGGCGGAATAGACCCCGTCCACTTTAGTGGCTTTAATCAGGACGTCCGCATGGATTTCGGCTGCCCGCAGGGCGGCACAGGTGTCGGTCGTGAAAAAGGGATTGCCGGTACCGCCGGCCAGGATCACGACCCGGTTGTTTTGCATATGTTTGATGGCCCGCCGGCGTATGAAGGGTTCGCAGAAACGGGTGACTTCAATGGCAGAGAGCACCCGGGTGGGAATTTTCTGCCCTTCCAGGACATCCTGCAGGGCCAGTGCGTTAATCACCGTCGCCATCATCCCCATCTGGTCGCCGGTTACCCGGTGTATGTTTGCCATTTTGCTCAGCGTGGCGCCCCGGACCAGATTGCCGGCTCCGACGACGATGGCCGGCTGCACACCCAGCGAAACCAGCTCTTCTACCTGGGCGGCTACTTTATCCAGCTCATCTTTGGCCAAACCGAACCCCCCGGCGCCGCTCAAGCCTTCGCCGCTGATTTTCAGCAGAATCCGCCGATATTTTAATTCAGCCATGTCTGGTACCTATACGCATGCACCAGTGGGTTTTTCAGCCGATCTGCAGGCGGGCGAACCGTTTAAGTGCAATTGCCGCCTGCGCTTGCTGGCCGACCTCCTTCAGCAGGGCGCCCACGGTTTTCTTGTCGTCTTTTACGAACGGCTGTTCCAGCAGCACGACCTGCTGGAACCACTTGCTGATCTTGCCTTCCACGATCTTATCGATCATGTTGGCGGGTTTGCCTTTGACCTGCTCGGCGGCGATTTCCTTTTCGCGGGCGATGAGGGCCGGATCCACATCCTCCCGGGACAGAGACACCGGATTCACCGCCGTGATATGCATGGCCAGATCACTGGCCAGCGTCTGAACGGCGGGATTGCCGGCTACATTCTTGTCGGTGTCCAACTGGAGGATGGTGCCGATCTTGCCGTTGAAATGGATATAGACATGGAGAAGCCCGTTTCCCTGGAGCTGGTAGCAGGCAAAATTGCCGAGGGTGATTTTTTCGCCGGTTTTGCTGACCATATCGTTGATGATTTCGCCGACGGTTTTTCCTTTGGCGGTTTTTATCTGGGTCAGCGAATCGCTATTTTGCGGGGGTGTATCGGCGTTGAGAAGGACCTCCAGGGTCAACTTGACGGCTTCCTGGAAATCGGCATTTTTGGCGGTGAAATCGGTTTCACTGCAGAGCATGATGATGGCGGCTTTTTTGCCGTCCGCGGATACTTTTCCCAGGACCTGGCCTTCTTTGGTTTCCCGTCCGCCGCGTTTTTCCATAACGGCCATGCCCTTCTTCCGCAGAAGGATGACCGCCTTGTCGATGTCGCCGCCGGTTTCGGTTAGTGCCTTTTTGCAATCCATCATGGCCTGGCCGGTCAGTTCTCTCAATTGTTTTACTGCCGATGCTGATATTTCTGCCATTGTAAACGAACTCCTTAGGTACGATAGAATAGAAGCGGACACCGGAGGTGTTGCCGCTTTGGGTTCCTTGACGAATCGGACTTATATCTTTACTTCTGCTACGACTGGGCGGCCGGATTTTCCCTGGATGTATCCGATGGTCCGGATTTGGGGGCAATTGGATGGCCGCTGGCAATCAATTCGGCGGCCTGTGCCGTCGAGATGCGCCGCGAGCGCACCCGACGTTCTTCTTCGCCGGCTGCCGCCTGTTCTGCCCGTCCGGTTTTTCCTTCCATGACCGCGTTGGCCAGCATGGTAACGACCAGTTCAATGGCCCGCATGGCGTCGTCATTGCCGGGGATCGGAATATCGACCAGATCCGGATCGGAATCGGTATCCATGAGACAGATGGTCGGGATTGACAGCTTGCGGGCTTCATTGACGGCGATGTATTCGCGCTTGGCGTCGATGATGATCAAAGCGCCCGGCGTCCGGTCCATTTTCCGGATTCCGCCCAGGTTGCGCTGGATCTTGGTCATTTCCCGCCTTAGCGTTGATTCCATTTTTTTGCTTTCCGCCGCCAGCAGACCTTTTTCTTCCATGGTTTCCAGTTCTTCCAGGCGGCCCAGACGGGACCGGATGGTGCGGAAGTTGGTTAAGGTTCCACCCAGCCAACGCTCAATGACATACGGCATTTCACACCGCTCGGCCTGAGCCTGAATGACGGAACGTGCTTGGCGTTTGGTGCCCACAAACAAAATATCCTTGCCAGAGGCTACCACATGGTAAAGGAACTTCTGAGCACGTAACAGTCCCTTTATGGTCTCCTTGACATTAATAATGTGGATCGAATTTCGGGTGCCGAAGATATAGGGTTTCATCTTCGGGTTCCAGCGTCCGACCCGATGGCCAAAATGTATGCCCGCGTCTATCAGTTCGCGGACCTGCGCATTATCCAAACTGCGTCCTCCAAAATATATTTCCTATATTTAGAACACTACAAGTTACTCGAACGTAGTAGAATAAATTTTTATGCTAAAGGTGTCAAGCTAAAAGATTTGGGAAAATTTTCATTTCCCGCAAAAATTTGCGTCAGGGATTTCCGCAAAATCTGGTAAAATAGGCAAAAGAGGGGGTGAAAAAACATAACCTATTGCAAATTAGTAAGTTGCAACCAAACGGTTACGGGTTATGATGTAAATCCATCAGGATTATTGAAATTTTTTCCGTCGGCGGGCGGGGGGGATATTGAGGAGGCTGCGGTATTTGGCGATGGTGCGGCGGGCAAGCTGGAGGCCGTGTTTCTGCATTTCGATGACGAGTTCGTCATCATTGAAGGGCTGGTCTTTGTTTTCGCTGTTTATGACTTCTTCCAGCTTGGCTTTGACGGCATCCCAACTAACGCTTTCACCTTGGGCATTTTCGGTGCCGCCGCAGAAGAAATAACGCAGGGGATAGATGCCGTTGGGCATTTGAATGTATTTGCCGGCGACGGCGCGGGA
>JAKJEP010000392.1 GCA_022705365.1 Planctomycetota bacterium
GGGCGTATCAAAAAATTCATATCAAAACTGGCTCGTTCGTCTGCGCAGCCACGACGACCCGCCGGACATCTACGAATTGGGCTTCTACCTGACCCTCTGGTCCTTTATCTTTGAATATGCCGCTCCCGCCTACATCCCCACCGTCAGCGACTCGTACGATATTGTGTGCTATATCACCGGTGGCCTCCTCGCCGGCCTTTACTGGAATTTCGAATTCGTCCCCCGAAAATTACGGATTTAACCGGCCGTATCCGCCTCTCCTGCCCCCCGACAAGGCCGACCGCCTCCGCGCCCTCGCCCAGCAGAAAAAATCATCAAACATTTAAAATAACCGTCATTGGTTTTCTTCTGGATCACCTCACGTTCCGGGTGTTTGCTGTCACTTATTCGTTTTCCCGGGTTCCTGCTTTTTTTCAGCCGGTTGCGGCTGTTCGGGCGAACCTGGCGGCGGATAAGCCAGTGTCCCGCGCATCTGCTGCATCTGGTCCGCTGTGAAATTGGGAAACGGCAGACGGCCTTCCTGCCGCCATTGCTGCACCTGGGCTTCCGCCGCCTGGCTCCTGTTGGGTTCCAAACCACCATCACGGGCAAAATAGAGGGTCTGCGAGGGAAAGGCAAAACCGGTCCCGCTTTCTTCGACAATGTCCATGATCCGCAGTAGCACATCCTCGCGGATACCGAGAAATTCCGTCCAATCGCTGGTCATTACATATACAAATATCTCGATATCCAGCGAGGAAGCCCCAAAGCCAATCAACCGGGCATACGCCGAATCGGGGTGAAGACGCGGATGACCCAGGAACATCTCACGCATTTTAACCAGCAAATAGCGCAGTTGCTCCGGGCTGGTCTCGTACCGGACACTGATGACCGACTGGATCAGCATCCGGTCCCGCTGGGTGAAGTTTACCACGGGCATTCGCGAGAGCGCTGCGTTAGGAATCGTTGTAAGCGTACGATTGATCCCCCGAAACCGTGTGGAGCGGATGCCGATCGCTTCGACAATTCCCTTGTCAGTTCCGTACTGACAGAAGTCACCGACGCGCATCGGCCGGTCCGCCAGCAGGTTCAGGCCGCCGATCAGATTCTCAACCGTTGGCTGCGCCGCCAGTGCGATGGCCAATCCGCCGATACCCAGCCCGGCAATGATACCGTACACAGGCAATCCCAGCCGATCGGCACCGGCCGCCAGAAACCCTGCCCCGGCAATGATCCCAAGAAGGCGAGTGCAAAGGCGAATGAGATGGGCATCAATACTCTCTGGTACAATCTTGGGTGAGGCGATGATCACTTCGGCAACCACCGAAGCCGCACGCCAGGAAATCCAGGCACCGGCCAAAAACATTACCGCGGTTACCGCCATCTCGACCGCAATACCGACATCGCCTCGCAGGTTGAGTTGAACAAGCGTCAGATAGGCGATAGCTGGTGTTGCTGCCAGGAAGAAGGCCGGCAGGATACATTGTGCCACCGCCCGCAACACCGGGTGCCGGGGGCTGCCCCGCCGCGACAGGCGGTACACTACCCGCAGAAACAGGATAAACACACTGACGAGCAGGATCAATCCGATCCATTTCCAGACAGCCTGATCAGCAAAAGGTGCCCTCAGCCACGTTGGTAAGGCATGAATCCAGGAATGCGGAATCATCCAACCGCCGCCCGTCACCACCATTTCCTTCAGGTTTTTGAGGGGAACGGAACGGGTGTAAGGCAGTCCCTGCACACGGTCGTAAAATTCATCCGCTCTTGCCACCGTATCGGGACTAAACAGGAATTCGCCGCTGCGGGGTCCGCTTGGTACACGTTCGAGGGTAATTTCCGTGTTCGGGATTACCCATCGTACAACACCGTTTCCATCCGGAGGAAGCGACTGGCCGGCCTCCGGAATTTGTTCCAATGGCGGAAGCTCTATCCTGCTCAAGGTGACATACAAGGCCATTGTTGCCGCCCGTTCAGTTTTCACCCGAGCCGCCGGCGGTACCTGGCTTAGGTCCAGACCCTGGACGAAAGCATCTTCAAGTTCAAGCAGCCGATGGAATCCCCTGCGCGAGGGAGACGGCAGATACTCCTGGGCTATAAATGCCCCCACCGCGTCACCCGCTTCGAGAAAAGTCTTTAAAGCGGCGCGCGGACTCGAACGGTCGGCCGGCTTGAGCGGATAGGCTGCCTCCTGACCGGCTGCCGTCAAAGACAGGAATAACAATATCAAAATACTGGTTGCTGCCTGTTGCCTGCATTCCTGTCGAACCGGTGTTGGTGGGTATAGTTGATGACAGACCATCATTTCAGACCTCCGTAGGTTTCCGCCTCTTGCCAAACATCCTGATCGCATCATAGGACATGCCTCAGCTTGTCTCTTGACCGGTGGGGCCTTGTCGGCTCACAATACCGGACAACATGAATATTATTATACAGTATCCAACCTTTCCCTTGCATCTATTTTTTTCGATTTCCCTCTCACCGAATTTCATGGTTTTTTCCCCCATCCCAGGCAAATTTCCGACCTTAAAGAATATCCCTCAGTCTAGTCTAAATCTGTTGCCCCCCAACGGCATACAATCCCCCCATTCTCCTGCTGCTTGAAAATCCAGAAATAATCCTGTCACTACCAATCTTACAGACCGGCAGTAATGCTGGACAGATACCCCGACCAGACCGTTACGATGATATAGACCATAAAGATCATGATAATAAAATAGATCAGCCGCGGCACCCAGCGGGCCAGAGCCGCCAGCCGGTTTTCGCCGGTCTCGGCGTAATGGTCCGCCAGTTTCAGCGCTGACTTGTCTAGGTCGCCGGTTTCCTCGCCCACCTTCCAAATCTCGACAAACTGCCGCGGCAAGCCCCGGCCAAATCCCTCCGAGGCCGGCTGCCCTTGCCTGGTGCATTCCGGCACCCGCCGGAAGATCCGCTTCACCCCCGCATTCAGCGCGGAGTCCGAGGCGATTTCCGAACACTCATGGACCGGTATCCCGCTGTCAAGCGTCAGCGCGAACACCCGGCAGTACCGGCTCAGCCCCAGGGCCTTAATCGCCCCGCCCACCCCGGGAATATGGATCACCACCATATCCAGCAGCCAGCGGATCGGCCCCCGCTGGGGCGTCAAATAGATGATCCCCAGCACCACTGCCACCGGCACGCAGAAAGGCAAAAAAAACCGGCCCACTGCCGCCAGATAATCCCGGATCGTGGTACCTTCATTTATCATACTGTAAATCATGGAGATAAACGGAAGCAAAAACCCGCAGGCGATGATCATCAAAATCGGCAAAAACAGTCCCGACCGCATCGTCCGCCCCATCCGGTTGGTAAAGCGGTACCAGTCCGCCAGTTGCTGCACCATAAACCCCAG
>JAKJEP010000393.1 GCA_022705365.1 Planctomycetota bacterium
CCCACCAGCAGCACCGTCGGCCGCGCCCACAGCCACTGTACCTGCTCCAGTTGTCCCGTTAGGGTTTGTTGGATGCCTAGTTTTTCCAGAAACCAAGATAACAACGAATCAGCTCTCCATCCAGTTTAGTTCTCCAGTTTCGTACTCAAGTCCCGGTAATACGCCTCAATCAGCGGTTGATACGCCTCCGGGCCGCGTTCCTGCATCCCCTGAATCAGCGGCTGGCGCTTCATTGCCGCCACCCCGCCCCACCGGCTCCCCGCTATCGCCCGGCCGCCGGGGATATAAGAATTATTCTGGACATATAAGTTCCGCGCCACCCAGCCGGACAAATCCAGCGCCTGCCGCATGTCCACCGAACCCAGAATATTCATCAATCCCTGCATCTGCGGTTTTTCTTCCCTCGACATGAACTGATCCAACTGCTGAATCGTCTGGGCCAGCCGATTTTGCACCGCGTTCAGGTCGCTGCTGTTGGCGGTCAATTGCTGCTGCATCTGGTCCTGATGCTGCATCAGCATTTTTCGCGGGGTAGCCGTATCACCGCCGGAGGCCGGGGCGGGCCGGGGATCCCGCTCGGCAAACCGCGGATCGATCCGGCCGCGCTGGGCTTCCGCCGGCAGATTCACCGGCTGATCCCACCAGTCCAGTTCTTCTTTCTCCAGCAGTTCCTCCAATTGGTTTTTCATCCCTGCCACCTCCGGCTGGGACGGCTGGCCGGTATTTTCCTCCGGGGTATCCGCTTCGACGGGCGCGGCATCCACCAGCCGACCGGGAGGTACCCACGGCGCCAGCGGCATCGTCTCCAAGCCCTCCTCCTGCTTCTGACGCTGTTTTTCCAGCAGCTCCCGCACCCGATCCATCAATTCCAGCGCCTCCGGGTCCAGTTCCTGCTGACGGGTAGATACTTCTTCCAGTTCCTGCGGCTTGGCACTGGCCGCCGTCTGCTGAAGAGATTCCACCTGCCGACGCAGACTCTCCAGCGATTCCCTTTGCGATTCCAGGTAGGTGTTAAGCCCCTGCAGTTGTTCCCGCGCCTGCCGGGCCTGCAGCTCGGCCATTAAATTGCTCAAACTTGCCTGAGACTGGTCGGGGGCAGCGGCCAGTTCCTGCCGGGCCGCCATAATTTCCCGCAATTGCCTCTGTAATTGCCCCAGTTCCTCCTTTTGCTCCGGCGTCAGCTCCTGCAGGCTCTCCAGCCGCTTTAACACCTCCTCGCTGAGAATCTCGGTATCCCCCATCGGAAACATCCCGGTAATCTGCTGGGCACGCAGCGCCATCACCCGCAGCGCCTCCGCCTCCGCCGGCAGAGCCAGCATCGAATCTTCCCCTTCCGCCGCCCGGTACAACTGGTCCGACAGAGCCAGCAGTTCCTGCCGTTCCTGCTGTATCCGGCGGTACATTTCTTCCATCTGCTGCCGCTGCTCGGGACTGATCCCCTCATTCCAGGAATGGAGCATCCGCTTCATGTCTTCCGCTGTCATCACCGTACCATCCGGATTCAGAAGCGTTACCGTCCCCGATGCATCCATGTTCACTGCAAATCCTTCCGGCTGGGAGAGGAGATCCTCAACCGCTTCGGCAGAAAGCTGCCCCTGAAAATCCATCAGATTCTGGATATTCTCCAGGATACCCGTCAGCGCCTGATTCACGCCGTCCGTTTCTGCGATTTTTTCCTGGGACGATTCATCCAGACGGAGTTCAAAGGTTTCGCTGGCACAGATCTGCTCTTTATAATCCTGCGCGAAAATCCGGTAATAAAGAGGCTGCTGCGGCACCATATTCAGAACCTTCATATCCAGTGAGGTAATCACCTTGCAGTTGACCTGCGGCTGTTCGTAATGCGAAAGTTCCTGCGGATCTCCCAGTTGATCGGGATTCGGGCCGGTCTGCATATACACATCCGCGATACCGAAATCATCGCAGGCCCGAATTACCAGCGGCACCGCCTGCAAAGTCGGCAGGGTGAGATTCCGGCCCGGCCGTTCGATCAGCACCGTCGGCCGCTGGTCTTCCGTCACCAGCAGGGCAATCGCCTGTAAAGCGGCATTGGCATAGCCCAGCCGGTTCCGGAATTCCAGGGTAAAATGGCATTCCTCGGCGGGTATGGCTCCCTCCCACTGTCCATGTCCCGCATTATACTGCATCGGCACAGACTTGATTTTTTCCAGATTGACTTGTTCCACATTTCGTTTAACCGGCTGCAAAGATCCGGCCCGGTCAAATAGCACACTCCCTTTGTCAATCCGGAATTGCAGCCCCTCCACCTGGATCGGCCCGCCCGCCGGGGCGCCGGCCAACTTGTCCGCCGGTATCTCCCACCGCTTCCAGATGCCCTTCTCCGGCAGCGGCCCAGCATATATTGCCGCTATCTGCCGACCGGCGCCGGCTTCCGCCCCGAACCAGTCCTGCAAATTTTCCGCCGGCGCCGCCGCCGCCGCCCCATACGCCAGCTCATACGTAACACCAGCCGTCAACACTCGTATTTTGATGCTGTCCGGACTATCCTGCGGATCGATCCGGGCATAAACAAACAGGGTCTCTCCCACCGCCAGGGTCAGAGGATGCAGACGCGTGCGAAAACCATACGGCTGGCGCGACCAGGGGAACGTATGGGCTTGACCGCCGCTGTAAGCCCCCTCATTCGTCCACCGCCATTTGCCCATCACTTCCACACGGTCTCCTGTATTTCATTCTGCTCGATTACCTGCTTGCCGGCCTTAAACAGATGGATCTCTCCCTCCGTTACATCTCCGCTCACCGCCGCCGACAAAACAATCTGCGAACCGGTCGGCACACTCAGTTGCCGCGTCAGCTCGCTCACCGTCAGCGGTTCGGGAATCTTCAGGTACTCCGGCAGTTGTATCGTAGCACTGACCGTTTCCAGAATCGGCCGGTGCATCACCGTGATGCGATGGGGAACCGTCCAGGTGCCGCCGCCGACCATCTGGTACTGATAAGAAGTATTGACCGAACTAAGGGTATAGGCAAATTGTCTGTCCCCTTCCCGCTGCATGGAGTAAGTAGAGTACTCTCCCTGGTCATTCCACAGCCGCAACGTCAGAGTTTCCAGGGTTTCCCCCTCGACCGTGGACCACAGGCGCAGCGGTTCCCCAAACAATACCGACGTATCGCCCGGATAGGCCCGTAACCGTACGGAAGTGACCGGCGGAATCGCTTCCCGCGGCTTCAGCAAACGCAACGCCGCCGTGGAAATCCGTTCCGGATACTGCCAGGCCAAAACCACCGCCAGCAAAAGCGTCAGTCCCGCCGCCAGCGTCACCTTTCGCAACGGTGTCGGATCCGCCACCTTATGTACCCGGTAGTCTGCCAGCCGGTCCGCCG
>JAKJEP010000394.1:0-2336 GCA_022705365.1 Planctomycetota bacterium
CATGAGAATAATCACCTTCTGCGCTATTATTTCGAATAGCGGAATCGGTAATCGTGATATCGCTGTTGTTTATAATACCAATCGCCCCCCCGCCATAGGTAGAGGTATTGCCGCTCAAGGTCCCATGAGAAATCGTGGAGGTGCTTTCGGAGAAACAGACCGCCCCGCCATACCCGCTCGGATCGGCATTCGTAGCGGCATTGCCGGTAAAGGTGCAGTTGCTGAGAGCCAGATTACTGAACGAAGCATATACGGCTCCCCCGTAACGGCCGGCTTGATTGTTGGTAAAAGAACAGTTGGAAATCACTGCGTTACTGCCGGTCTCACATCCAATAGCTCCCCCGCCGCTATAATCGCCGACCACGGTATTATTCTGAAAAATGCAGTTTCGGATGGTGGGGCTGGAGGCATTATCGCAGTCAATCGCCGCGCCTTTGGCGGAATTGCCGGAAGCATAGCCATGGATGATGGTAAAACCGTCAATAATAGTCGCCAGCCCTTCGCCGGAATATAAAGAAATACCCCGATGCGGATCGGCCAGGCTGCCCTGACAGTCAATAGTACAAGTAGCCGCTCCATGCTGGCTTTGGATAGTAATCGCCTTGCCCTTGCTATCCAGGTCCCGGTTCCCTTCCCCGGTATAGGTTCCATTAGCGACAGTAATAACATCCCCATCAGCGGACGCATCAATCGCCGCCTGGATCGTGTCATAGTCATGCGGGACCTGCAGGCCGGCGGCCCCGGCTATGACGGACAGCCCAATCACCAATAAACCAGACAATAAGACATTTATTATTTTTCCCATAATGAACTCCTTTCGCCTTGCAATAAAAATTGAATTTATGCGTTATTATACATAAGCTATGATAGAGTTGATAAGTGAAAAAAAGCAAAAGTGGAATTTCAGGTCAAAAATTCATAATTCTTTTACAGGAGAGCATTTACATGAAAAAGGATCTCATTGCAACACTGGTTTTAATCGTTTTGGGAGTTTCTCTGGCAGCCGTGGCCCAGCAGGCAGGGCAGCAGAATGCCCGCGGAGAACGGATGCGGCAGAGATGGGCGGCTCAGCAGCAGGCCGTCGAAAAAATCCAGAAACTATCGGCTGACCTGAAAACCGATATGGAGGAAGCCGCACTGGCCCGGCAAAATCAGCCGTCGCGGGAAAACATGACCGATGAGGAACGGGCCAAACTTCGGGAAACCTGGGCCAAACGCCGGGAGAAACAGCAGCGAATCTTAGCGGAGCTGGAACAGCAGGTGGCAATACTGAAGGGTTCCGGACAGCTTCAAACCGAACTGGAAGCGGATCTGGGCGAGCTGAAGTCGATTCGGGACCTGGCCACGGAAGAAAAGGCGGAAAAAACTGCAGCCCGGCTGACCCTGCTGATTGACAAAAAGCAGACCAATTTCGATACGACCCTCAAGAATCTCGGCCTCGAACGGGATCTAGGGGAAAGACGTCCGCGAAATAATTAACTTACCAAACCCAGCAACCCAATTATTGACGGAACCGCCAAAAGTCGATATTGACATCTCAAAACGGTTATGGCTCCCCAAGAACAAAGGATCGAAGAGCTTTTGACGCTGGCGTCTATTATTGCTTTCCTATCAAATTGCTGATAGCATGGAATGTTCAAGAGCAGGCTTTCTACTCATATTGGTGAATGGAGGTTGTCATGAAAAGTATCAGTCAAAAAAACGTTCTGACAGGGTGTATTATTCTACTCAGCGTAGCCCCGCTTTTGGCCCAGGACTGGCCGCAGTGGCGCGGAGCCAACCGGGACGGCAAGGCGGACGGTTTCACCACCCCCCAGGCCTGGCCGAAAGAATTAACGCAAAAGTGGAAAACGGTGGTGGGCCTGGGCGATGCCACACCGGCCCTGGTAGGTAACCGGATCTATGTCTTTGCGCGGCAGGGTGATAATGAAGTTACCCTTTGCCTGGATGCTGAGAATGGCAAAGAACTCTGGCGGGACGCGTATCCGGCCCAGGCGGCAACCGGGCCGGCCGGCCGGCATCCGGGGCCGCGGAGTTCGCCGGCCGCGGCCGAAGGAAAAGTCGTTACGCTGGGGGTAGCCGGGGTACTGTCCTGTGTGGATACAGCTACCGGAAAAGTGATTTGGCGCAAGGATGAGTATAAAGAGGTGCCGCAGTTTTTCACCTCCATGTCACCGGTTATCACGGATGGTATGGCTATCGCTCATCTGGGCGGCAAAGATACAGGGTCCATCGTTTCGTTCGATCTGGCTACCGGAGAGACGAAGTGGAAATGGGAGGGGGATGGTCCATCCTATGCCTCACCAGTCCTGATGTCGGCGGGGGATACCAAACAG
>JAKJEP010000394.1:2496-3340 GCA_022705365.1 Planctomycetota bacterium
GGTTTTACAACTCCGCCAGTCCGATTGTCGATGGACCAATGATCATCTACACCGGGCAAGGGGAAGGAACCAAGGCGGCGAAGATCGAAAAACAGGAAGGGGAATTTAGTCCGAAAGAAATCTGGAATAACAAAACCATTGGTACCGGGTTTAATACACCAGTTCTGAAAGATGGCCTGCTTTTCGGCATATCCGACAAAGGGAATTTGTTTTGCCTGAATGCCCAGACCGGCCAGGAGGCATGGACCGGCACCAATCCAATTGACCGGTTTGCAGAAATCCTGGATGCCGGTCCGGTGCTGATGGTCCTTTCCAGCAAATCGGAACTCATTGTATTTCAGCCCGACAGCACGAAATATATCGAGATCGCCCGGTACAAGGTCTCCGAGACGCCGGTCTATGCTTATCCGATTATTTCGGGAAACCGCCTGCTGGTTAAAGACCAGGAGTCTTTAACCTTGTGGATGATCCCCTAATCCGCATATTTCAGTGTCATTCTATTCATCCGGCGTAATCAGCAGCGAAAGAATCACCTCCGTATAAATGCGATGGCCGAAATCGTTGGGATGGTTCACGCCGTTGCCGCTCAAATCGGCGAATTTCTTGCGTCGCAAAACTTCCTTCCAAACCGAAGTCACATCCGCCAGCACCACCGACGCGCCCGCCCCCGCCAGACTCTCAGCTATCGCCCGGCCCAGCCCCTGAGCCGCCCCCGTCACCATCGCTGTTTTTCCTTCCAATTCTGACTTCATGACACCATCACTTCCGTTCCTTGCCGCTGGAAATCATCAATAATCTCTCGTTTCGTCTTCTCGATATGCTCCCGTACCAGTTTCTCCGCCCG
>JAKJEP010000395.1 GCA_022705365.1 Planctomycetota bacterium
GTTAGCGTTGGTTACGGTGAAATTGGGCCGTTTTTTTTATGGCTTCCGAACCAAACCGAACAAGCTCATAAAAAATAAAACGGCCTCGAGGTTAACTATATGGTACAAATAACTTTACCAGACAACAGTGTCCGGGAACATGGCGGTCCGGTGACCGGCTTGGCCATCGCCCAGCAGATCAGTCCCCGCCTGGCAAAAGATGCCCTGGCCATCCGGGTCAACGGCGTCCTGCGGGATCTGACCGCGCCCATCGAAACCGACGCAAATATAGAAATCATAACTACTAAGAACGATCCTCAGACCAGCCTGGAACTCATCCGCCATAGCTGTGCCCACGTCATGGCCGAGGCCATCTGCCAGCTATATCCTGATGCCAAACTGGTTTACGGACCAACCGTCGAAAACGGCTTTTACTACGATATCGACCTGGACCGCCCCATCAGCACGGATGATTTCCCAGCCATTGAGGCCAAAATGGCGGAGATCGTGGCCGCTGATAAACCCTTTGTACGGTATGAGTTACCGCTCGAAGAAGCAATGGCCAAACTCCGGGCCGAAGGCAACCGCTATAAGATTGAAAACGCCAAACACGCAAAGGGCGATAAAATAAGCTTTTATACCACCGGCCAGCGCGAGGCAGGCAGCTTCGAAGATCTGTGCCTGGGTCCGCACATCCCCAGCACCGGCAAGATCGGCGGCTTCAAGATTATGAGTATAGCGGGTGCATATTTTCATGGCGATGCCCGGGAGAAAATGCTGCAAAGGATTTATGGTACTGCATTTGCGGACAAAAAGGAACTGGCGCAGTATCTGGAACGGCTGGAAGAGGCAAAGAAGCGGGACCATCGCTTGCTGGGTCGCCAACTGGATTTATTCAGCTTCCACGATGAGGGACCTGGTTTTGCCTTTTATCACCCCAAAGGCATGGTCGTCTGGAACGAGATGCTCAAATACTGGCGGGAAGTGCACGAAAAAGACGGCTATTGCGAGATCAGTACCCCGATTATCCTGAACGAGAAACTCTGGCATCAGAGCGGGCACTGGGATAACTATAAGGAAAATATGTACTTCGTGCATATTGACGAGTCGGATTATGCGGTAAAACCGATGAACTGCCCGGGCGGGTGTCTGGTGTACAAGAGCCGCCCGCATTCCTACCGGGAACTGCCGCTGAAGATGGCGGAACTGGGACTGGTGCACCGGCATGAGGCCAGCGGGGTGCTGCACGGGCTGTTCCGAGTACGGCGGTTCACGCAGGATGATGCCCACATCTACTGTACGCCGGAACAGATTCGGGACGAGATAATCGGCGTAATTAATTTGGCATTCGATATTTATAAGACTTTTGGCCTGACCGAGGTTTCGCTGGAATTATCCACGATGCCCGAAAAGCACATCGGTTCGGTGGAGATTTGGGACCGGGCAACGGATGCCTTGAAGGATGCCCTGTCGGCCAAAAAGATCGATTATGTTTTAAATCCAGGTGACGGCGCATTTTATGGCCCGAAAATTGATTTCCATGTACGGGATTGCCTAAGTCGATCCTGGCAGATCGGGACGATTCAACTGGATTTTTCCATGCCGGAGCGTTTTGACATGACCTATGTGGACCGCAGCAACCGGGAAGAACGCCCGGTAATGATCCACCGGGCGATTCTAGGCTCACTGGACCGGTTTTTCGGGATATTGATCGAGCAATATGCCGGGGCGTTCCCAGCTTGGCTGGCGCCAGAGCAGGTGCGGGTGCTGCCCATCAGCGAGAAAACGAACAATTTTGCCGATAATGTATATAATCGTTTAAAAGCGGCAAATTTACGTTGCGAAATCGATAAGGCGGATGATAAAATAAATGCGAAGATCAAACGGGCTCACGAAATGAAGGTGCCGTATATGCTGGTCGTAGGCCCGAAAGAAATGGAGACGGATACCGTAACGGTGCGAATTCGAAATCAAAACGAACAGAAAAGCCTGCCAGTAAATGATTTTATTGCTTCCGCCCGGAAAGTGATTGCCCAGCGGAGTCTGTGCCTGGAATTTTCGGGATTGTAATCCGTGTGTGCTAAAGGTGTTATATTGAAAGGAAGGTGATTGCCTATTTCAGCCAAAAATTTACGAACCAACGAACAGATTCGCATACCTCAGATTCGATTGATCGATCATGAGAACAACCAGATGGGGGTACTGAGTACCATTGAGGCGATCCGCATGGCCCGGGAAGCGGGTTTGGATCTGGTGGAAGTGGCACCAAATAATTCGCCGCCGGTATGCCGGATCATGGATTATGGCAAATGGAAGTACAATCAGAAGAAAAAAGACCATAAAGCCAAGGTAAAGCAGCACCAGGTGGTATTAAAAGAAGTTCGGCTGCGTCCGAAGATCGATTCGCACGATCAGGAAGTTAAGATGAAAAAAGCCCGTGAATTCCTGGAAAAGGGCAATAAGGTGCAGTTTACGATGCTTTTCCGGGGCCGGGAGATGGCCCATGTGAATCTGGCGGCAGAAATCTTTAATGGAATTGTGGAAGAATTGCAGGATGTGGGGAAAGTAGAAATGCCGGCCCGCCAGCAGGGAAAGCGGATGGCGATGGTGATGACACCCGAACACAAAACGCCTAGCGTAAAACCGGCGCAAACGGATGAGGTTTCCGTTTAAAAACGTATGCAAAATAAGGAAATAGGAATTTTTTTAAATAGAAAGAGAATCATGCCCAAACAAAAGACACACAAAGGTTTAGCCAAGAGAGTAAAGGTAACCGCTACGGGGAAAGTGAAAAGGAAACGGGCCTTTGGCGGCCATTTAATGAGTTCGAAAAGCGGGAACCGCTGCCGTACGATCGGGAAATCGACAGTAATGAATGCCACAATGGGCCGGAAGGCCCGGGCGGCGCTGGGAAAATAATGAGCGCAAGACTATTTACAAAACCAATTTTTTTTGTATAGTGTTGCGACGATTCTTGCTTCTCGGCTTCAGCTGCCGCCAGCAAGATATAAATATTTATTATTTATGCTTTTATGCATAAAAACAGAAAAAGAAAGGAAAGCTGAGACATGTCAAGAGCGCGTAAAGGTGCCGCCCGGCATCAGGCAAAGAAGCGTTTATTTAAAGCAGTAAAGGGATTCCGCGGGCCTCGCAGCAAGAATTTGCGTCTGGCCAAAGAGGCCCTGGTAAGTTCGCTGGTGAATGCCACCATCGGTCGCAGGCAGAAAAAGCGTCATTTCCGCGGTTTGTGGGTAACCCGTCTTAGTGCGGCGTGTACCAGCCGGGACATCCGCTACAGCCAGTTCATCTGCGGCTTAAAGCTGGCACAAATCACCATCAATC
>JAKJEP010000396.1 GCA_022705365.1 Planctomycetota bacterium
CTCCCAGCCCCGACTTGGCACTGACCAGAAAACAGCCCTCCTTCTTTAACCCCAGCACATGCTCGATCTCTTCCGCCACCATCTCCGGCTGGGCCGCCGGCAGGTCCACCTTATTGATCACCGGCAGGATTTCCACCCCATTCTCCACCGCCAGGTACGCATTGGCCACTGTCTGGGCTTCCACCCCCTGCGTCGCATCCACCACCAGCAGCGCCCCCTCGCACGCCGACAGCGCCCGCGACACCTCATAATGAAAATCCACATGTCCCGGCGTATCAATCAAATTCAGCATGTACTCCCTGCCGTCCACCTTATACTTCATCGTCACCGCCGACGCCTTGATCGTAATCCCCCGTTCCCGCTCCAGATCCATATCGTCCAGCAACTGCTCGTGAAACTCCCGCTCCGTCACCGCCCCCGTCAACTGCATCACCCGGTCCGCCAGCGTGCTCTTGCCGTGGTCTATATGTGCAATGATCGAAAAATTCCGTATATGTTCTGTTCCCATATCTTTCGGGTTCTCTAATACCATTTAATTAAACATCGAAAACATTTAATTTTACTCTATTCCCAGATAATTACAATATTTACTGAAAAATCATCCAAAAATCTCCTATATACCTGTTAAATAATGGCTTACGGCTGATGAGTAAAGCGGATGAAATCTGTCGAAAAAACCTCAAAAAAGTTTTTGCGATAGAATTGTAAGGAGTAAGTCAGTTCCCACGCAAACACGCTGTGTTATTCCGAATTGGATAAATGCAATACTGGTTTTTGGACTTACCAAAAAGTATCTGAATAAGATTTGAACAAAAAAAGAGATTTGCTGCCGCAATCTGGCAGACCTTTCAATAAGATACCTCTACGTTGTTAGTGTATTTCTGCCCAAAAATAGTTATAGGACGATTAAATATTCAGGGGCAGATACAGATTTGTTCTGGACTAGACACCTCCAGGCTGCTATCCTGTATTTCGCAGTAAAAATTGATTCTATCTGTAATGTCTCCTCAAAGAGGATTTTTCCATGCCGTTGCTGACTTTTTATTTTGAGTTGCACCAGCCGTTTCGCTTACAGCCGGAAACCGAAAAGTTTTTGTGGGAGGAGCGGAACCGGCAGGTTTTCCAAAAGGTGGCGGAGAAGTGTTATCTCCCGGCGACCAGGATGTTCACGGGGATTATAAAAGAGAATCCGCAGTTCAAGATAACCTTCAGCATGTCGGGCACCTTCCTGGAACAGGCGCAGCTATACAAACCGGAAGTAATTGCCGCCCTCCAGGAGTTGTACGACGCGGGCAAAGAGGGCAATCAGGTAGAGTATCTGGAGGAGACCTATTATCATTCGCTGGTCTCCCTGTTCGAAGACGCCCAGAAACAGGAGTTCAGGGACCAGGTGTCGCTGCACCGGCAGAAGATGAAGGAAATCTTCGGCCTCAAGCCGACCTCCTTTCGCAATACGGAGCTGATGTACAACAACGACATCGCCAACGTGGTGGCGGACATGGGATTCAAGGCGATTCTCTGCGAACAGCGGGCCGACATGTACCGCAGCGCCGAGGGCAAGGCGATTTCACCCAACGCGGTCTTCCGGGCCAAGGGCCGGCGGTTTTCCGCTCGGGACCTGTTGGTCATTCCGCGTAACCGCCAGCTCAGTGACGATGTGGCCTTTCGCTTCGGGTCCGGCCAGTTGAGTGCGGAGCAATACGCCCAGTACATTGCCCAGGTGGACGGCGAGGTGGTCATGCTGGGGTATGATTATGAGCATATCGGGGAGCATTTATGGGTGGAGACGGGAATCTTTGATTTCTGGCCGTCGCTGGCTCGGATCCTGCGGCGGTATCCCAACGTGGTCATGGCTAATCCAACGGAGATCGCCGAACGTTTCAAGGATGCCGATTGTCCGGTGGCGGACATCCATCCCCTGTCCACCTCCTCCTGGGCGGATATCGAGCGGAACACCCAGGGCTGGCTGGGCAGTCCGACCCAATACCGGCTGTTCCGGGATATTGAGCTGATGGAACCGGACGCCCAGAAGGCCGGCGGGGCCTTCCTGGCCAAGTGGCGACATCTGACCACCTCGGACCATCTCTATTATCTGCACGAAGGCAAAGGCGCTGACCACACGGTCCATGATTATTTCAACCCCTATGGTGCCATTGCCGCCGCCACCTACGTATTGACGCGAAATATCGATCAGTTAAAAATGGCAATTCATACCTTCAATATCCGCAAAACCACCGAGCAGACCCCCGTCATCATCATCACCCCGGAAACCGGCAAGCTCCCGACCAAAGGGCTGGGGGTGCTGGCCAAATATGTTTCCGGAAAAAGCGGCGGCATGGGCGAAGTCATTTCGGCCCTGTGCAAGGGCCTCTCAGAGCGGAAAATACCCACCCACCTGATTACCCTGAATCTCAAGAAACGCTTCCGCGAAGAGGCCCATATGAGCGACCGGGAATGGATTCAGAGCCGGCACAAGCTCAACCCGGAAAACATCCACCTGGTCAGCTCAGCCGAATTTGAAGATTACCGCAGCGCCTATGAAGGCAATCCGGTCCAGACCGCCTCGGAGTTCCAGCGGCAGATTATCAATGTCTATCTCAAGGAAATCCGCAGTCGCTATGCCGGCCGGGCGGTGGTCCATACCCATGACTGGATGGCCGGCAGCGTCCTGGCGGCCTATGCCAAAATGCGGGAAATCCCCCTCCTCCACACGGTTCATAATACCCATACCGCCTATATCCCCCTGGACATGATGCATGGCGTCAGCCTGAAAAAAATGTGGGACTATCTCTATGCCTGCTGGGAAATGGGCACCGAATGCGTCGATTCCCAGGCCACCGCCATCAAAAACGCCACCCTCGTCAGCTATGTGGGCCGAAAATTTCTCCGCGAAGTGGTGGATGGCTACTTTATGGACCGCCCCATCATCCCTTGGGGGGTCCGCCAGGAAACCCGCGCCAAACACAGCGCCAACCTGGCCCTGGTCATCCCCAACGGGATCTCACCGGATGTATTCCCGGAGAATCAGCTGGAAGATACCCGGTTCGACCAGCCGGGCCTGGCCAAAAAATTCGGCCCGGACGACCCGGTGATTGACGCCAAAAAAGCCAATCTCATCAAGTTCCAGAAGCAGATGGGCCTGCTGGTCGATCCGGATGCCATTTTACTGTACTGGCCTTCGCGGCTGGACCCCGTCCAGAAGGGCGTGGATCTGCTGGAAGATATCGCCCTGAAATTCGTCATCGAACATCCCGATGTCCAGATCGCCATCGTTGGCGATCCCGTCGGCGGGGACGGAACACATGCGGATATCCTG
>JAKJEP010000397.1 GCA_022705365.1 Planctomycetota bacterium
TAACAACGATGTTATGCCCCTGGACCTTCAGCGGGCGATTGATTGTATGCCGCCCCGGATCGTCCGCAAGCTGGGAATTATCGGGATATTATCAGCGGCCCGGATAGCCGGGAAAAACCGGCTGGAAGATCATCGGAGCGATTTTGTGAACAGCCTGAAAATCAAGGGAGTTACCCCTTTACACGTCCAGCGGATGGAAAACCTGGTAAAGCGGATATGTGAGCAATGCAAGTTTAATGTCATATCAGACCTGGACGCCAGCCGATTCACGGCTTATGTGAACGGCCTAAATCTGGCGGCCAAAACCCGGAAGCATTATATTGCCGGTTTCAAAGAATTTACCAAGTGGCTGCACGATACCGGGCGGATGCCCAAAAACCATTTCCAATTGATTAAAGCCCCCAGGGTATTACAGACCGACCAGGTACACCCCCGGCGGGCTTTATCCGCCGATGAAGTGGCCCGGCTGATTCATGCAGCGGAGACCGGGGAAAGCTGGCGGGGCATATCCGGGCGGGAAAGAGGGCTAATTTACCGGCTGGCAGTGGAAAGCGGGCTGCGGTATAACGAACTTAAAACTTTGCAAGTAAAAGACTTCGATTTTGAGAATGGTACGGTTACGGTTCGAGACGGGAACGAAAAGGCCCGGCGGGGAGCAACTTTACCCCTGCGGGCAGCGACGGCGGCCATGATTCAGGACTTTTTGGGGAATAAAACCCCACAGGCGGCGGCTTTCATCGTCAAAAAGGGGTGGAAGATGATTCAGATTGACCTGAAAAAGGCGGGAATCCCCTACGAAATTGACGGTCAATATGCCGACTTCCACAGCCTGCGGCATAGCACGGCCAGCCTGTTAATCCAGACCGGAGCGAACGTCAAGACGATTCAGACCATCATGCGGCATAGCACGGCAGAACTCACCCTGTCGAAATATTCCCACCTGTACACCGGGCAGCAGCAGGCGGCGATTGAAAGCCTGCCTGATTTCCAGATTCAGCAGGCCGAAGCGGTGAAAACGGGGACTGATGACAGGGAAATAGCCCAAAATTTACTGCCCCAAAACTGCCCAAATTCTGCCAACCGTCCCGAAAATATCCGTACAATTCCGAACAATTCCAAAAATGCTGAAATGATAGGGAAAGGCCATTTCGAGGCCATAGAAGGCCAGAAAGTAGCTTTTTCAGGCGAAAAACTGACCCCCTTATTTTCAGCGCAAAAATGGAGGCGGGGGGAGTCGAACCCCCGTCCCGAGACGTTTCAGAACGAGTTTCTACGTGCATAGTCGATCTTTTAAGTTTCGCCGCAGAAGACTCCGCTCGACAGGATTCTTTTTTGGCTAGTCCGACAGTTTTCTTACCGCTACCGTGCCGAACAGCCGGTACCGGCCAGCCCACTGCTGTCGCTCACATCCGCTAGCGGGCGTCGCGGTGTGAACGGGCGCCTTATTTAGGCAGCCATGCGTAACTGATTGTTCGCATTTACGTTTTTTTGCCAGATGATTAACCAGGCCAACTGACATCCTGGACACGCGGCTCGAACCTCAACTCGTCCGGTCGAAACCTTTCGCCCCCATATTCTTATGTCAAAGAGCTTCTGCTTTACTATACAGGGAATCGGAGGATTTGGCAAATGAGAAACGAATTTCCGGATAAATTAGTAGCAATAACCGGACAATAACCCATTAAAAAGCGATGGGACCGCCCCTCCAGCGGCCCCATGCATTATGGTATCAAAAAATGACCCTTTTCTCCTCACGGCCATCTTTGTAACCAACACAATAAATAAGTTATTACGAGCGATTCCAACTTGTCGAACACAGGTTTCAGAACTAACAGAATGCCTTCAGAATACTATTAATGCCTGTTTTGCAAAAAATAGCTTTTCCAAAGAACCAATTTGAACACCAGATTGGACAAATGAATCTATATCCTGACTACGCTCAAATTGCCAAAGATGAAGGAATACTCGCAAAATCTGTGCCGATAAATCGATGTTTTGGCCAAATGCCGGCGAAACAATCGTAAGTGCATTAAAATGATGGATTTACCAGATTCCCGTCTCAAAAAAACCAGGAAGGGACTAAGCGGAAGGTCGGAATATACGATGTTTTTTTGAAACACGATTCTTCCGGTTCGGAAGATTTGATATGTAAGATGTTATAAAATAAATACTTATAATGTGACTGGGAAAATCCATGCAATCCTTATAAACATACAAAAAACAACAAGTGCTATAACACTTGTTTTCCTGTGTACGGACGATCCGAGGAGACTGTTCTGTATCAAATCAAGAAGCTGGAGCCTTTGCGAGTGGTAGTATAGATAAAATGTATATGATTTGGTAATTTGTCGCAAGGATAACAGGTTGTGGAGTTAATGAAACTTGATAATTCCCTGATATTCCAGTAATTATTGCCGTTTTGTTTGACAGAAGCGTATCCAGGTGATATACTTTTATGATTTCGGACTAATGTAAATTTTTGAATGTAACCATATAACAATTTCAGGTACCAAGTGGCCAGCTATATTGACGAATCACAAATCCAGCAGATTCTGAATTCCATTAGTATAGTAGAGATTGTCAGTCAATATGTTGCGCTCAAGCCCAAAGGCAGGGAGATGGTGGGTTTGTGTCCTTTTCATCAGGATCATAAACCTTCTTTATATGTAAATCCCTCGAAACAGATATTTAAGTGTTTTTCGTGCGGAGCAGGGGGGGATGTTATAAAATTTATGATGCTCAAAGAGCTTTTATCATTTTCCGAAGCGGTGCAATTGCTGGCAGATCGTGCGGGAATCCAGATTACGCAGCGACAAAGCCCAGCGGCCGATAATGTTGACCGGAATCAGATGGAGCAGCTCAATCGCTGGGCCGCCCAGCATTTTCGGCGAATGTACGATAACCCGATAACTGGAAAGCTGGCAAGAGATTATGTTGCTTCCAGAGGGATAAGCGAAGAGGTGGCGCGGCGGTTCGGCTTAGGCTGGGCGCCGGAGGAATGGAGCTGTCTGGCCGATGCCGCCCTTAAAGATAGTCAAAATATCGCCGGATTGGTGCAGGTGGGTCTGTTGATTGCCAAGGACCAGGGTGGTTACTATGACCGGTTCCGGCAGCGGTTGATGTTTCCGGTGCTGGATGCCCTGGGCCGGGTGATTGCTTTTGGCGGGCGGACCCTGGGGGATGATCCTGCCAAATACCTCAATAGTCCGGAAAGTCCGATATTTATCAAGAGCCGGGCTTTGTATGGGCTTCATGCCGCCAAAGATGCCATCGTCAAGGAACGGCTGGCGGTGATTGTGGAAGGCTAT
>JAKJEP010000398.1 GCA_022705365.1 Planctomycetota bacterium
TGCTGCTGAGCGACCATCTGGGCGACTGCCTGGCCCCCTGCCAGAGCATCTGCCCGGCCCGGATGAATATCCCCCAAATGATCCGCCAGATCTCCGCCGAAAATATGAGGGACGCTATTCGGACGGTCAAAAGGGATATCACCCTGCCGGCAGTGCTGGGCCGCATCTGCCCGGCCCCCTGCGAGAAAGGCTGCCGCCGCCGGGAGCACGATGACCCGTTGGCCATCTGCCTGCTCAAACGCTATGCCGCTGACGTGGACCTGGCCTCCGGCGCCCCTTACCTGCCCGACTGCCGCCCGGCCACCGGCAAAAAGGTCGCCATCATCGGCGCCGGCCCGGCGGGACTGGCAGCCGCGTGGCATTTATTGCAATTCGGCCATGCCTGCACAATCTATGACCGCAATGACAAGCCCGGCGGCAACCTTCAGTATGCCGTGCCGCTGGATAAACTGCCTCGCGATATTCTGAACGCCGAAATCCGGCAAATCGAAAAACTGGGGGCTACATTCAATCTCAACCATCCGGTGCAGGACCAATCGTCTTTTGAGAACCTCAGAAAAACTTACGATGCCGTTTTAATCGCCGCCGGTAAAATCCAGCCCGCCCAGCTACAAATCTGGAAGCTGCCCGCCGCCGAACCGGGCATCCGGGCCAATCCGCAAACCGGCCAGACTGAGGTTCCCGGTGTTTTCGCCGCCGGCTCTGCCGTGCGGGAACTGAAAATGGCGGTGCGGGCCGAAGCGGACGGCAAGACCGCCGCCTATGCCATCGACCAGTATCTCACCGGCCAAACCATCACCGGCCTGCCCAAAGAATTTTCGACCCATATCGGCAAACTGCAAAAGGGGGAAATCGAACACTTTATGCAGGAGGTGCCGCCCCATCCCCGCCAGGTACCGGATGACCACGCGACTGCCGGTTTTACTGCGGAGCAGGCCCGCACCGAATCGCTCCGCTGCCTCCACTGCGACTGCCGCAAGCCCGACACCTGCAAACTCCGTATCTACTCCCAGCGGTATCAGGCAAACCCCAATCGCTACCCGGGCGACCGCCGCCCCTTCGAGATGCAAATCCGTCATCCGGAAATCCTCTTCGAACCGGGCAAATGTATCGACTGCGGCCTCTGCGTCCAGATCTGCGAAAAAGCCAGGGAACCGCTGGGCTTCACCTTCATCGGCCGGGGCTTCGACGTCCGCATCGCCCCACCCTTCCGCCAGCCGCTGGCCGCAGCCCTCACCCGCGTCGCCCGCGACTGCGCCGCCGCCTGCCCGACCGCCGCTCTCGCCCTGAAAACCGATCTAACGAGGTTAACGCAGCAAAAATAGTGCGTAATATGTTCTGAACAATAGAGTTAGATTTATATGTGTCAAAACCACGTGTAGCAGGCGGTTTAATAAACCTTTTGGTCCGCCCGGAATTTTACCGGCAAACCGGTTTCCCATTGACAAAACCGAAAAATCAAGTAGAATTAGAACAGTTAATTCAGATTCGCACCGCAAGTACAATACAAAGTTTCCTATTTTTGATTGGAGGAAAAGAGAAGATGAAAAAGAGTACATTTCTCAAGGTGGTAGTTTGTGTGGCCGTTATACTCTGGGGAACGGCAATTCAGGCGGTGGTATTGCAGCCGGGCCCGGTGGTGTTTAAAACCTACGACTGGGAAATCAGTACGGGATACGACGGGGACATCGGCAAGACGTATTTTCGCAGCGCCAGTACCCCCGGCTATGATGTGAATAACCCCAATCACAGGCTTTTTAGCGATCCGTCTTTCTCCATTTTTACCAGTGGACCGGGGCTGCTGGAGGGGGAAGATATGTTCGGCCTGCTCGAGCTGACGCAGTTATGGACCGGCACTATTAATGGGGACAATATAGATTCGGCGGATAAATACTGGGACAAAGGCGATGCCAGCGAATATATCCGGGGGATGTTCTGGGGCGGGCAGGATCAGCGGGTCTATATCGGGGAGGATGCCCTGGGAGGAAAAGATGTTACCGTTTTTGCCACCGGCATCCAATATAATCTGTACCTGATGAGTTCCGATTATCCAGCCGGCGGGCCGCAAAACAATGCCTTATTGGATCCCAGCCTGCGCGACGGAGTGGATTATTTCACCAACTGGCGCGACAACGGGGCGGGAACCCTGCTGGCAGCCGGGGAAACTACCTATTTCCGGTTTGACGGCGAAACCTCTACGGGAACCGTGAATGGCAAGAGCCTGGTCTATATGGATGTACTCAGTGGTGCATGGGCCTCCGTACTAACCGACTTCTGGAAGGTACCGCTTTCCGTAGGCGGCTTGTTTGATGATACCGCCACTACGGACATCAAGCAGGACTGGGTCATTCTGGATGAGAACGGTCCCTGGTTAAAAAGCGAAGATACCGGCCGGGCGGTTCCCGAACCTTTGACGGCCCTGTTCATGGGACTGGGCGGCCTGGCTTTGGTACGTTTCCGTACTAAAAAATAATACGGATAATAAAGAATCTTATGGTATGCCTCCATCACCCCTTATTCAAAAAAATAAGGGGTGTTTTTGTTTCTAACGTTCTTAACGCCCGATCAGACTCATCACTTCGCTGCGGCTGCGGGCATCGCTGCGGAACAATCCCAACATAGCCGAAGTCACCATCACGCTGCCGGGTTTCTTCACCCCGCGGATGGTCATGCAGGTATGCGTCGCCTCCAGCACCACCGCCACACCGCGGGCATCGATCTCCTTCATCAGGAATTCCGCAATCTGGGTCGTCAGCCGCTCCTGCATCTGCGGCCGCCGGGCAAACGCGCTGACGATCCGGGCCAGCTTGCTCACACCGACGATCCGCCCCTTGGGCAGATACCCCACATGGGCATGGCCCATAAAGGGCAGCAGATGATGCTCGCACATGCTGTAAAACGGGATATCCTTCAGCAGGACGATTTCATCGTAATTTTCCGTAAAGGCATCCTCCACATGCCGCTTCGGGTCGTCATGCAGCCCGGCAAACAGCTCCCCATACATTCGCGCCACGCGGTTGGGCGTCTTCCGCAACCCCTCCCGCTGGGGATCCTCCCCCACCGCCAGCAGGATCTCCCGCACCGCCCGCTCGATCCGCTCGATATCCACCGTACCTTCGATTTTTTCTTTTTGTTCATCCATTGGTTTCACTCAAAAAACCGCCTGTATTTTATTCTGGAAAACACCAAAATTCATCTTGGCCCCTCACCGGGGCAGATATATAATAATTGAAGAAAGGCATAGGGACTAGCGCAAAATCTGATTTTCCATAACTTATGAAAACAACCAAGGTTACCAAAA
>JAKJEP010000399.1 GCA_022705365.1 Planctomycetota bacterium
TGGCCCGCGAATTTGAAGGCGGTTTTCAGGGCCGAATGGGAATCAACGACAAGTGTGCGTATCCCACCAGCTACGACATGATGGGCTGCTGCGTGCCGGAAGGGATGCGTTCGATCTATACCGCCTGGAAGTTCGCCGTCCAGAATAAGCCGGCCGGGGTGTTTGTGAACATGTGCTTCGACCGGGAGACGCCCGAGGCGAAAGTATCCTCCTTCCTGCCCTTTACCGGCCGCATAACGGTCAACGCCAAAATCGCCAGGGATTTTTATCTGCGTCCTCCCGCCTGGGCACCCAAAGGACAGATCAAAGCCTACCGTAATCAAAAACAGGAGCCGCTGCTGTGGCGTGACAGCTATCTCCTCTTCGAGAACGCCCAAAAAGGCGATGAACTGACCCTTACCTATCCGCTGATTACCTTCGTCCAAAAACAAAGCAAGGAAGAACTGCAACTGGCGGTCAAGACCTATACCATTACCTGGGTCGGCAATACCGCAGTTGATATCCAACCCCAAGGCGAACGGCTGCCGCTCTTCCGGCAGGTATCCAAACCCTTGCCCCCCTGTCCGGAAAGTAAATAGCAAAATGTTTTCCACAGTTGAATGGATTAGTATTTACCTTACAATGGAGCAATAAAATACGCACCCTTTTATTTACAGGAGATGTCTTATGATGATATGTAAGCTGGTCCAACGTTTTTTTCTTGTCTCTTTTCTGATTTCCTTTTCGGCAGGCTTGATATGGGCTGCCCCTTATGATCCTTCCGCCGCCGATTACACCGGCCGCAAGGGCGCCACGATCTATGTCTCCAAGCTGGGTGACAACTCCGATGGCTCCTCCTGGGCCAAGGCCTTCCATACCATCCAGGCCGGTTTGCAGGCGGTCCCAGACGATCAAGGCGGCCATATCGTCATCATCCGTCCAGACGCCTATCCGGAGGCCAACCTGTACCCGTCCTTCAAGGGTGCCGCCGGCTCCTACAATCTGATCGTGGGGGATACCGCCGGCCTCTACGGCTCCGGCGCCTCCGGCCAGGTCATTATCGACTCCGGCGCCCCGGATAACATCATCCGCACCAACCCCAACGCCCCGACCGGCAATCCGACCTGGATGGTGACGGACGAAAAATCCTCTCCCGACGAATGGGGTCTCAAAAGCGTTGACTGGTGGGGTCCCTGGAAGTGCGCCCCGGAATTCTCCGGTATCATCCTGGACCGGTGGATTTTCCGGAATCTATACGCCACCGGCTCCGAGGGCGGCATGGGTGTGGACATCACCAACGCCAAGGGCGAAGAATTTACCATCATTACGGAAAATTGCGTCGGGATCGGCCGCTTTGCCGGTGGTGCGGTCATGGGCCACAGTGCTCGCCCGGGCGAGCCGGTTATTTTCAAAGATTGCTACTTCGCCAATCTCGACTGGTGGGGCGATGCCGGGGCCGTTTATGTCCGCGGCGAAGGCGAAACCATGCCCGACACCCCCCATGCCACCTTTATCAACTGCACCCTCGTCAGTCCCGATAACGCCGTCCAGGTAGGATTTCCCGGGTTTCAGGGCTGCACGAAAATCAAATTCCAAAATTGTCGCCTGATTACCATGAACTTCTCCCAGCCGCACGGAACCCCTTCCAGCGGCGTGATCAGTTGCGATCTGGAAGGCAAGTTTCTTCATATCGATTTCGAGGATTGCACCCTGATGGGTTACAAAATCTTCGGCGCCAGAGAGGGTGATTTTACCTATACTACCAAAGGTTCCGTCCGTGCCTATGTGCAGTATCGGGAATCCGTCCCGAATGGCATGGAGCGGCTCCGCTTCTGGCCGACCGACACCTTTGACGAATTCATCCCCGCCCGGTTCCTGGATACCAGCAAAATCCAAAAACCGGCCTTGATCAAGATCCCCTGCAACTTCGATGGCGCCATGGAGAACACTCCCTTTATCTTCAAAGGCAATACCTACATTGCCATGAACCACCGCAATGATTCGGCAAATCGTACTGGTGAATACACCAGCGAAGAAAACATGCACCTCTACATTGATAACCTGCACACCGGCGTCCGTGAGGCCCAGTTCGGCGCCGGCCACTCTTTCGTCTCCGCCTTCGTCGAAGGCGACACCCTCCACATCTTCGCCAGCCAGGGCACCAACGATGACTGGTTCAAGAGCATCTACCAGTTCACCACCACCGATATGAAAAACTGGGACCGCCAACTGGCCATTCCCCTGGAAGGCGACGAGCACCTGTTCAACTGCTCCGTCACCAAAAATGACAAGAACGAATACATCATGGCTTACGAGTCGAATCAGCCGGTGGGCTTCTGCTTCAAATTTGCCCGTTCCCAGGACCTGAAATCCTGGGAAAAAATCCCGAATCTTATCTTCACCGGTGTCGGCATGGAATATTCCGCCTGCCCGGTCCTGCGTTACTTCGCCCCCTATTACTATGTAATCTATCTTCACACGATGGATAATGGGTATGCTCCCTTCCTGGCCCGCTCCAGCGACCTTGTGAAATGGGACCTTTCCCCCTTCAATCCTATTATGGTTGCCGGTCCTGGAGAAGGCATCAACAATTCTGACATCGACCTCTTTGAATACGAAGGCCGGACCTATATCTTCTTCGCCACCGGCGACCAGCAGACCTGGGGCACCGTCAAAATCGCCATGTATGACGGCCCGCTGAAAGAGTTCTATGAGCGGCATTTCCCCGCAGGGGTGCCGATGATCAAGGTCTCCACCCAAAAATAATGGAAAGTGGTCCATTTCATTCGAAATACTTTCTTGTGATTTTAGCCTCTGGCCTGATTGGAGAAAATCAAATGAGAACCTTGCTTCAAGTGAGAAAACATTGGATGCTGTCTGTGGCAGTCCTTCTGGTATGTTCGATTGCCATGCCAGCTTTCGCCCAGAATCCGGCTGATTTTTATGTGGCCGTCGATGGCAACGACAACTGGTCCGGCAAGCTCGCCCGGCCCAATGACGCGGGAACCGACGGTCCCTTCGCCACCATCACCCGGGCACGGGATGCCGTGCGGGCGCTGAAAGCCGGCGGCGGATTGAAAAAATCCCTTACCGTTCTGCTGCATGGCGGCCTATATACCCAGAACGAATGCGTAACCTTCGGCCCCGAAGATTCCGGCACGGATCAATATTCGATTACTTACGCGGCCGCTCCGGGCGAGAAAGTCATTCTCAGCGGCGGCCGCAAAATCACCGGCTGGCACAAAGGGGAAGGGAACCTCTGGACTGCGCAGATTCCTGCCGTGAAAAATGGCGACGGGTATTTCCGGCAACTGTTTAT
>JAKJEP010000039.1:0-300 GCA_022705365.1 Planctomycetota bacterium
TATTGGCGTCAAAGCGGTCCACGAAGCTGCTGCCCTGATGGTCCAGATACGATTCGACGCTGAACTCATTGGAAAATTCGTACTGGTAATCTTCGCTGCGCTGGAGGCGGCGGCCGAATTTGGCGTGCATGGCCTCTTCGGACAGATAGGTGATATGCCCTACCATCCGGGCGACCGCCAGGCCAGCGCCGGGATATTTTCCCGTCTGGTAATACATGCCTTCCTTGAACTGCTGGTCGGTCAGGATGGCGTTGCGGCCCACGGCGTCAAACGCGATCCCCTGGGCGCTGAGGCGGGAGG
>JAKJEP010000039.1:396-15733 GCA_022705365.1 Planctomycetota bacterium
CCGCCAGCAGTTTTTCGATGCCCAGGTAATCCAGCAAGGCCCGCTGCACTTCGACCATATCGCTGATAGTGATCATGGGGAAAGACAAGCCATATGGCCGGCCGGTTTGCGGATCGAGGCTGCTGGGGCCGGTCGTGCCCATACAGCCGCCCAGGCAGTTGGAACAGATGACAAAATAGAGGCTGGTATCAAACGGTTTGCCCGGCCCGACCATGTTATCCCACCAGCCGGGCTTGCGGTCTTCCTTTTTGTGCCGGCCGGCTACATGGGCATCGCCGGAAAGGGCGTGGGTAATTAAAATCGCATTGTCTTTTTTCTCATTTAATTGCCCGTAGGTTTCATAGGCCACATCAATCGGCCCCAGCGACCGGCCGCACTCCAGATTCAGCTTATCCGCTCCTTCAAACAGGCGGACATATTTTCTTTCCACCAATCCGACCGATTGGGAAAGGTCTTCGGGCTGTTCGCCGGGCTGGGTCAGCATAGAACTATTACGATTCGGCATAGGAGTTTATTTTTCCGCCTTCAAAAATTCCAGGTTTTTGCTTATCATTTTATAACACCTTCTACTGTTATGGTACGCGAAAATCCGTCGGATAGTCAAAGGTATTTTTTGAACGCTCTGGCTCGACCTTACTCCCGGATTCCTGCACCTTCGGTACAATTTCTTTCGACAAACCTGAAAAACCGGATACAATCCGCCTATGCTGTATCTATTATTTGTTATCGGCTTTGTGTTCCTGATCAAGGGTGCGGATTGGCTGGTGGACGGCGGCTCGTCTCTCGGCCGGCGGCTCCATATATCCGATCTGGTCATCGGACTTACCATCGTTGCCTTTGGCACCTCCACCCCGGAGTTATTTGTCAATGTCATCGCCAGCATCAGAGGCAATGCCGATATTGCCATCGGCAACATTCTGGGCAGCAATATCGCTAATATCTTTCTCATTCTGGGTGTGGCCGTGCTCATCAGCCCGGTGACGGTGGGCAGAGGCACTGTCTGGAAAGAAATTCCCCTGAGTCTGCTGGCGGTTCTCCTGCTGGGGGTAATGGCCAATGACCGGCTCATCGATCAGATGGACTTTGCTATCCTGAGCCGCAGTGAGGGGCTGGTATTCCTGGCCTTCTTTCTGGTTTTTATGTTTTATACCGCCACCATTGCCAGGCGGATCGAAGGTATGGATAATCTTCTGCCGCATAAAACATTCCCCTTATGGCGTGCGTTTCTGATGGTTTTGGCAGGCATTGTCGGGCTGGCCCTGGGCGGAAAATGGGTGGTGGACGGCGCTGTTCATATTGCCGAGCAGGCCGGGGTCAGCCAGTCGATGATCGGCCTGACCATCGTGTCTATTGGGACTTCCCTGCCGGAACTGGCCACTTCCGCGGTGGCAGCCTATAAAAAAAATGTGGAAATCGCCGTAGGAAATGTCGTCGGATCGAATATCTTCAATATTTTTATGGTGCTGGGCGTCAGTGCGGTAATCAAGCCGCTGCCTTTTCCCGCTGCCGCCAATTTCGATATCGGAGTTGTCATTTTTGCCAGCCTGCTGCTCTTTCTTTTTATGTTCATCGGGAAAAAACATACGCTGGATCGAAAGGAAGGATTGGTTTTCCTGTTTTTGTATCTCATTTATATCGGCTTTACCGTTTATCGGGGATAATCTTCAGGAAACCGGGGGCGATTGCTGACCGGCGTGCCGGACGGTCAGAACGGGGCAGGGGGATTTGTGGACGATCTTGTCGGTGACAGAACCCAGAAGGACGGAGGCCAGACCGCTGCGACCGTGGGTGGCGATGACAATCAGGTCAATTTGAAAATCCTGCGCATACTGGAGGATGCTGTTGGCAGGATGACCGCTAATCACCTGGGCAACAAGCTGGATCGGCAGATCTTTAAAATGCTGCTCTGCGAACTGCGTCATCTGCCGCTGGGCGGCTTGCAGGATTTCCTGGGTAGGGACCACGGCGGGGATGACGTTTTCCCCGGCCCCCAGCCAATACTGATAGGATTCATCCAGAACGTGAAGGCAGTGCAGCCGGCAGTCAAATTGCCGGGCAAAGGTTATGGCATAAGGTAATGCGGCCAGCGAAAATTCGGAAAAATCGGTCGGATACAAAATATTTTTCATCGGGTCCATGTTCTTTATCCTCTTTTTAGATGCCTGCGTTGCCTTGTGACCAGTCTATAAATATTGTAGCCCGTGCCGGTTAAATTCTCAAGTGTTTTTGGCGGCACAGATGAAAAAGAGGAACGGGTCAGGCTATTTGCTTGCAATTTCGGGTATTTTCATTTAACTATCTTATTGTGAATACAGATAGTTAGGACGGAATAGAGGCAGGATGCGGTGTGCCGCTGACGCCGCCGGAAAGGAAGACAGAATGAATTTGGTAACTGGTGCAACGGGACTGCTGGGCAGTCACATAGCGGAGCGGCTGGTACAAGCTGGCCAGCCGGTGCGGGCTTTGGTACGAGCCGGTTCCGACACCTCGTTTTTGGACAGTCTGAGGGTAGAAAAGATAGTGGCAAATCTGGCGAACCCCTCGACTCTGGCGGCCGCCTGCCAGGGGGTAGAGGTAGTCTATCATGCGGCGGCCCGAGTGGGGGACTGGGGGCCCTGGTCGGAATTTCAGCGGGATACCATCGAGGCGACGAAGAATATGGCGGAGGCGGCCCAAAAAGCCGGGGTGCGGCGGTTCCTCCATATTTCCAGTATCAGTGCCTACGGCCACCCGAACGGAAAAAATCTGGTGCTGGACGAGACGGCCCCGTTGGGAACCAATCTGCATCGGTGGAGTTATTATTCGATTGCCAAGGTAGAAGCGGAAAAATTGCTGTGGCAGATGCACCGCCAGCAGGGCCTGGGGCTGACGGTAATCCGTCCGTCGTGGATTTACGGGCCGCGGGACCGGACCAGTATTGCCCGGCTGCACCGGATGTTCACTACCGGCAGAATCAAGATTCTGGGCAGCGGAAATAACCGGTTGAATACGGTATATGCCGGGAATGTAGCGGATGCCTGCCTGCTGGCAGCACAAAAGGAGGCGGCGATCGGGCAGGCGTACAATTGCAGCAACGACGGCGAAATTACGCAAAAGGAATATATGGATAAGTTTGCCGCAGCCTTTGGCTGCCGCCCGCCCGCCCGGAAGGTTCCCTATTGGCTGGCCTACTCAGTCGGATTCGACTGCGAGTGTATCGGACGGCTGCTGCGGCTGAAAAAACCGCCGTTTATAACCCGTTACAGCGTTTGGCTGATGGGCCGGGATGTGTTCTTTTCCACCGAAAAAGCCCGCCGTCAGCTTGGCTGGCAAAGCAGAATTGGATATGATGAGGGCATTCCATTGACGGCGAAATGGTATTTAAAACGGCTCGCTTAATACTAACCGTATGCTCAAAGAAACCATTTCCCGAAATCGTGTGGAAAATACTTGCATAACCATCTTTTTAATAGTAGATTTACAGCAGTTGTACGCTGGAGAGGTGTCCGAGCGGCTTAAGGAGCAGCCTTGGAAAGGCTGTGTATGGCTTGTCTGTACCGCGGGTTCGAATCCCGCCCTCTCCGGTTACTATTTTTCTGAAAGATCATAACTAGTTGAAATTTCAGAGTTTAGCATTTTTTTCTCGTCCGGGAAACCTCTTTTGTGGAACTATTTGTGGAAGTTTTGTGGAAAAAAGGTTCTCCGCTGAGTGAAAAAACGATCCAATTAAACGGTGTGAAGTCCACACGAAAAGAGCGGCTCGGACGGGTGACGATCTACCTTCGCGGCAAGATTTGGTACTGATATTACTGGGTGAATGGACGGCGGGTACACTGCCGGGTGATGCCAAACCAATCGAACTATTTACTCCGAAACAGGAGGAGGCTTTCTGGCAGGTATGTGATGACTGGCAGTTTCCTATTTTCCTGGCTAGCCACGATCCCCGAACCCTGCACTCTCTGCCTATTGGGATTGGGAGCTGTATCATTACTGAGCAGGAGCGGAACCTGATTTTTCTGAAAATCACACGTGATATTTTTCTGCGGCAGGGAGTCAGGATGCCCCTGATTGTTCTGGCCATAAATCCCTGTACACCGATCCTGAAAGCGGCCTACCTACACCCCTGCCGGGAGGTTAGGACAGCCCTTTCCACTCACTTACCGAGTCGCATAGCCGACAGACTCTGAGTAATCAGATACTGTAGGTGAGTAGAAAAAGTGAATAAAAATGAATTGACACTCGCAGTGTCATGGGATAGGTACGTCTTGGGTGCCGCATATTTACGCCGCCATCCGCCGCGATTTTTTACCGCCCTTTACACATAATCTTCCAGATGGCGGAAGTGGCCGTGCCGAGTGCACTTTTTCGGCAGATTCTTGAGCGAATCAGCCGATTGAGAGCCAGCCCGGAACTCGTGAGTACAGGATAAGCAGCAATGTTGCGAAAATCCGCACCATTGAAGGGAAATCGGCAGTCGAGGTGCGTCGAAAGACTGCCGAAATACTGGATTTTCGGTGAGGTAGCATGTTTGGGAGCCTTTCTGGGAGTCGTATCGGCCATGTTAGTGACGAGGCGACTTGACATCGAGGCCCCGCTTCTGGTATTATTGACCGTGTTGCGTGTAGGAGTACAAATTATGACGTTAAATGGCAAATCCCGGGAAAAACGCTTCGCCGTCGTGGCCATGGCGATGCTTTATCTGTGCGCCCATCACAATCCGGCCGATGCTGTCGATAAAGCCGGCGCCGCGCCCCAGGACTTCGCCCGCGGGCTTGTGGGCCACTGGACGTTCGATGATGGCGAGGGATCGATCGCGTGCGATGTCTCGGGTCGGGGCAACCACGGCACGGTCATGGGCGGCGCGAAATGGACCCAGGGCATCATCGGCGGCGCCTTGGAGTTCGATGGAATGGATGACTTCGTCTCGATTCCGAATGAGAGCAAGTTCGACATCACGGGCAGCGTCACGGTGTCGGTCTGGATACGAGTCGAATCCTTCACGAAATCGTGGCAGGCCATCGTGACCAAGGGGGATTGCGCCTGGAGACTGCACAGGGCGAGCAGCAGGAATAGTGTGGGTTTTGCCTGCTCGGATCTCTCGCGGAATCAGATAGGCGATCTCTATGGCGACAAAGATGTCGCCGACGGCCAGTGGCGCCACGTCGCCGGTGTTCTCGACGGGACCAGGATATCCATCTACGTGGATGGCGCTCTGGACGCTTCAGCGGCGTCTTCACCGAACATCAGTGTCAACGATTACTCCGTACTCATCGGCGAGAACGCGCAGGCCACAGGAAGGCTCTTTCGTGGCCTGATCGACGATGTCCGCATTTACGACCGCGCTCTCTCCGTCGATGAACTGCGGGCGCTTGTCACAGCCGGCGGAGTTGCGGCGCCCCCGCCGAGCCCTCCTGTTGCAACCGCCCCGTCAGCGCCCGTGCCAAGCCTCCCTGCGGATGGGTTCCAAAAGATCTTCGACGGCAGCACGCTCAAGGGCTGGAACGCCCTCGACATGAGCTACTGGTCCGTTCGCGACGGCGCCATCACCACCGAGTCCACGGACGAACACCCGTGCAGGAAGAATCAGTTTCTGGTCTGGCAGGGCGGGGATGTGACCGACTTTGAGGTCAAGCTGAAGTTTCGGGTCAAGGGCAATGACTGCAACTCCGGAGTGCAGTTTCGCAGCAAGATGTGCGAGGACGGTCTGGCGATCGGATACCAAGCTGACATCTACCAGTCGGGAGGGTATCTGGGCGGGGTCTGTGATGAGCTTCACAATCGCAAAGGACCGGAACTCCTGAGCGCCAACGGTTTCAAGACGGTGATCGACAAGGACGGCAAGCGCACGCGTATCCCGATCGACACGATGGCGACGTTCAAGGAGTGGGACCAGTGGAACGACTACCACATCATCGCCAAGGGGCACAAAATGATCCTGCGGATCAATGGCGTGACGGCTTCGGAGCTGATCGACAACGAGGAGGGTCACTACGATCTCCAGGGAATCCTCGGTTTGCAGCTGCGCGCGGGCGAGCCGATGACGGTGCAGTTCAAGGACATCTACCTGAAGCAGCTGGAGGAGGGCTTTGTCCCGCTTTTCGACGGCAAGACACTCGACGGCTGGCATCTCATGAACGGCGCCCAGTTTGTCGTTGAGGACGGCGTCCTGAAGCACAAGGGCGGCCTTGGATGGCTGCGGAGCGAGAAACAGTATACCGACTTCGTCCTGCGTCTCGAATTCCGCTTCCTGGAACCCGAACAGGACGGCGGCGTTTTCGTGCGATCCAACACGGCAGGCGACAACTGGCCCGATCGCAAATACGAGGTGCAGATTGAGAACACCGAGCGCATGGCGAAGATCTTTGGCGCCGACCATGATTTGAATGTCGAGTTGGCACAGAAAGCTCTCAAGCCCACGGGCGAGTGGAACGAGTACGAAATCAAGCTCATCGGGTCGAAGATCGAAGTTCGCTTAAACGGCGAACTCGTCAGCAAGTCCGACAAGATGAACGGGCTCACGCACGGTTACATCGGCCTGCAGGGCGAGAACGGCGCCCACGAGTACCGGAACTTCCGGATCAAAGATCTGAGCAAGTAGCGTCCCCATCGGGTAAGGCAGAAATGGTTAATACACGGTCAATATAATCCTTCCGTCGCGGCTTTCGATTTTCGAGACAGCCGCATGTACGGCGGTCTTCACTTCCGGCGCGCGGATCATCCTCATTAGAACAACTGGAATAGCGGCAGAATGTCCGCTACATGTGTGCTTGATTGCGACGAAGAAAGGCGAGAAGTAATCAACCGAAGAAAACCTGATGGTCGTGGAGTGCAAAGCATGAGTACACACATAGGGGCTGGATACGGAAGCAAGTTTCATTTGATGCGGTATCTTGGAAGATACCGGAATCTGCTTAATAGCCAGATTGAAAAGGAGACCGGAGGCCACGTTATTGAGTGGCTGGATTTTATGCCAGATGCGAAAAATGGATATGCGACCACTTGTGCCAGTACCACGTATGACTCCAACTTCAGCCTGAGCGGGGTGACGGTGGACGGGCTGGGGAGGCTGAGGGAGGCGGCGGAGGAAGTGACCAATATCAGCCAAACGATTATAAGTCACTCGCTGGCCTATGATTATGACCGGCGATTCTTGGCTTGTCACATATTAGCCAAGTGAAACTGTATGTTCAGCCAGTTCAGTAAAAGTACTGATAAAATGGTGTATGGTAATCGGTAAAGTCAGCAGTTTGTAATGCCGTTTAGCCATAAAACCTTCTTCCAGCATCGTATCCCCTTTGGGAGAAAGGATAATCAGAGACAGATTTTTCACGCCCGCTTCCGACTCCGCTTTTTTGTATTCCGTGGTTAAGGATACTTTTTCGGTTCCTCTTCTGATATGAATAATACCCACATTGGGCGATTCTTTTTCTCCACGGGTTCCCAACCGAGTACAGAATATTCGAAGAGAATCAAAATCCGGTTCAGTACTCAGATATAAAGGCCGGAAAGGCATAGGTACTATTTCCCGAAGCTGATCCGATACTCGAGGCCAGGCGGATTGATTGGATTGTGCTAACATGGTGTATTTAATGTCATCGGTCTGCCCAGGAATACTATCTTCAATATTTTTGATTAGTTTCGCATTCAACCGGAGGGTGGTGATAAATTCTTCCGTCGGATACAAGGTAAGGTTTCCGCTATTGCCCAGCAGCAGGGCATGGGCCAGCCGATTCGCTAAAGCCAGAATCGCTACTACATTTAATGACCGTGGTGCGAGGCGGCGAATATTACCTAGTGACAATTGATGCAAGGCGATGGGATTTACCAAATCCGCAGAAGGGGCCATTGTATAATTCATCGGCGGCGATATAGCCGGAAAAGTCGGCCAAGGCACCCTCCAGATACTCGGTGGTGATGCGTTGCTCAGCTTTTTTCCCCCGTGGCTTCCACCCAGTTTTGGATGGTAGCCCAGGGTACGAAAACCCGATGGTCTCGCCATAAATGCCAGGAGGCTGAGCGATAGGGTAAGCCGTCCTCCACGACCAGCCGCACCGCCAGATGGACCACTCGCCGGGTATAGTGGCTACCTGGGTCGGCCCAATCGCTAAGGTCGGCATTAAAATATTGCTTGCACTTCGAGCAGCAGTGCTGTGAGTAGGTGACCTCCAGATCCACTGGCCGGTTAGAGGCCGGGTCTCCCAGATCGTGCAGGGTGCGGGTGAAGACCTTATCGCGATAGGAGGGGTATCCGCAGCGGGGACACGGCCTCCTTTTATAGATGCGGCAACGTCGCCTGATTTTCGGTTTGGGTAAATCTTCAACACTCGTAATGCCTTCGGTTAGGTCCGATACATATTCGCCCGGTTTGGCCATGATCCTGTCTCCCAGAAAACGCTTCATTCTGTCATTTCTTCCGGAAGATGCATCGACCAATAGGGTCAAATTCCATTAATAATCCCGGTATTTATGCTACAGTCTCGATTTTTGAGTGAAAACTGTTTTGAGTAATAAGTCGAGAAGTGGGGGTAGGAAAAAAATGAAAATCTGGTAGACCGCCGCCTCTGGGGGTCTGGTTTTTAGAATATGGGAACCCATGAATTGTGACTCCTGCCACTTCCCTGTTTTTGTAGAGCAGACAATGTTTACAGGGAAAAATACCGTATCGGCGAGAAATGGAATCAACCCTCACAATGCAATACTACCACTTATACCACTCATAAAAAATGACAGACCGTCCATCCATGATTAATTCAGACACAAATTCGGACACATCACAAGCCAGTTAAACATCATCGGGTCTTTGGAGTTGGCAATCCCGCTTCCCCACTCGATATAAGAACGATCCTGGCCATCGTTTTTATTGACGATCAATCCCATCGCAATCGCCATGCTGGGTTTGAGGGACGACAGGCCCAGGGATTCAACCGGCAGCACGAGTTTATAAATGGTCAGATTATTCTGACGATCGATAATGAGTTGTGCATCTTTGACCACGCCAATTTTTTCACCGATCTGACTGGCCTGCCGGTAAAGCCTGGGGCCGGTCTTCGTCAACGCGGCGGTCAGTTCGGTATATCCTCTCGGCAGCGGCCCATCGAGCGGAAGGGTTTGTATCGCCACCTGAAACGAATCTCCTTTCCACAAGGCTGCATCTTCAAAGTTCTGAAAATGGATTTCGTCATGAACTCTGACCGTCAGATAGATATTCTCAGGGTCCCACGTCGCGGTAAATGACGGACCAATCTTGTCGGTATTAATCGTTCGCTCGACGACGAGTTCATCGATATAAGCCTTCCCATAAGCGGCTTTGGTTCGATCCTTGTTCTCGATGGAAAGCGAATGAAAATAGATGGGGCCGTCAAATTTCCCATCGTCATTGCCGTCCCAGTGGCTATCGGGTTTGCGATTCAGGTCGAGCGTCACGGTAGTCCAGTCTTTTCCCGGAACCCCTGCGACACAATAGGCGAATAACTCCCCGGTCTTGTCGATCAGCCGGACCCAGACCATGTGTCCCGAACCGTCACCGCACATGCGGAAACTCAGCTTACAGGTGTTGTCAGGCAGCTCGAAGCGTTTGGCGTACGAACAATCGTTGATCTGGTTCTTCACACCTTTGAATTCATAAGCCAACTCCGCGGCCCCATTTTTCGTGACCGAGGGGCGAGCAACATGTCGAATCGCCGCTTTCGGTCCCTGATTCTGACAAAGACGCTCCAGCCATCAACGGCCGCAAAGGTATCCAGTTCACGAACACTCCGCGTTTCCTCTTGATTAAAGAAGATTTCATGTGCTTTTACGGAAACGGGCGAGGCAAAGGCCATTTCCTTCGGCAGATGAATTTGCATACTCGTAGGCCGTTTGGATTCAGGCATCGGCCGAATCTTGACCTTGGGCAAAACCCTGACGTCCGCCAGATCACCGATAACCAGCCATGGCGTTTCCCCAACCGTAACAAACAGTTGATCGGAAACAAACGGTTCGCCCTCAGTCCGTGCATACGAGCCCCACTGGCGAACGATCGGTGCATGACCCACTTTCTGGAACCGCAGGGCAGGAGGATTCAATTGCGAGGTTTTTAAAACGACACGACGTAAATCATCCGCGGTAGTACTCCAGACGGCCAGGACGTCCTGCCCGTCTGTCCTTTGGAATTTCAGCACCCAGGTGCTCGGATCGTCGGTTTCTATCCGGCCGAGATATTCTCCCGTAGCAACGAGTTCCGCGATATCACGTAATCCAAACCAGGCAGGCTTGGTCATAAAATCCAGATCGATCAGGCCAAAGTTGGCTTCCTGGTTGTCGGGTATAAATCCGGTGTCGTTCTGGAAATCGTACCAGTAGATACCTCCCAGTCGCGGCACGGTTCGACCGAGCAGATACATCCGGGCAATATAGGACAATACTGTATTCGGAGCTGTTCCGTCGGCGAGAATATGTGTCGGCCAGCCAGTTTCGGTTATGTAGAACGGAATCTTTTTATTCGGACTGGCTTTGGCGAGCTTGGCGTCGGCAAGCTGGATCCACTCAATCCACCCCTCAGGCAAATAGCGTTGCGGGCCGGCATTGAACGGGTATGCGTGCAGCGAAACAGCGTCCAGATACTTTAAACCGCCGCGTTCGATCAATTCATCGAGATACCCATCGATCATCCATCCGCCTTGAACGACGGCATTCGAATCGACGGCCTTGATGCGCGGATAAACAATCTCAATCAGTTTAACATAATTCTCTATCGACTGGCCGCCCCGTGGTGCACTGTCACTAAAACCGCCGAGATACCCTCCCCACTCGTTCCAAATCTCGTAATGGCGAACTCGACCCTTGAAGTGACCAACGACAAATTCGCAATATTTCGCGAATCCCTCCCGCGATTCATCGGTCACCGGTGATCCACCTTCATTATAAAAGGGATTCCAGTACGCCAGAACCAGAGCCGGCTCAATGCCCGACGCAATCGCCTCAGCGACATACTTTTCATAGCCTTCCGGCATCTTGTATTCGCCCTTCTTCTTCTCGATCTCGACCCAGTACATATCTTCATAGAGTGAATTGATGCCTCCCTGTTTCATCAAACTCAGCAATTCCGGCACCGGACCCTGCCCATGCGTAAAATGAATCTTGGCGCCGACGATAAAATGTGGTTGATTGTTGGCGGCTGAACTGAATCCACAGAATTCCAAAACAGCCGCCCCAAACAATACGTATCCTGTCAATTTCATTGGTCTCTTATTCCTTTATTTTCAGGCACTTTCCAAACCATCCTGGAAAGGCCAACCTTCATATTTTAGTATCAAGAGAAACTCGGACACCATTCCTGGCCGATACATACGCCGCTTCCACCACCTGCAGATTGGCTCGAGCTTCTTTCGGTGTTACCGGGCATACCTGGTTTTCCCGCAAGCATTGGATGAATGTCTCGATGGTACTGGCTACTGAATAGAGCCACATATTCATCCCTTCGGGCAAAGCAGGAATCGTGACTGCCTTTTCGTCCAACTCCAGGCATCGTATACATCCGTCTGGACATTGTTCTTTCTTTTTAGCTTTTACCAATTTAAGAGGCTGGGAATCATTATCATTGACAATAATACTGCCGCTGGTTCCATAGATAGCCTTGGTTTCCTGCCATACCCATTCCGTCATGGAATAGGAGAAAAGAAGCTGGGCCATTACTCCGCTGGCAAATTCCAAGTTCAGTAGAACATTATCTTCGGCCTTCTGTTTCGGCTTTACCAATATTTTCTTACAACAACTGCTCACCGAAGTTACCGGCCCGAAAAAATACTGAAATATATCAATATAATGAATCCCCGAATCAGCCAGAACTCCTCCACCGGCCTTATCCCAGGTCCCTTTCCATAAATTTTCCTGATTCATTCGATCTAGTTCATCACCCAGGATACAACCTTGCGCTAGAAAGGGCCGACCGATTTCCCCACCATCTAATAATTCCTTAATTCGGATATTCGTCGGCATGAATCGCTGATTGTGCGCCACCAGGAGTCTCTTATGAAATCGCTCAGCGGCTGCTATCATTTGGTCGGCCTTTTCCACATCCAGGGCGACCGGTTTCTCCACAATCACATCCTTCCCTTTTTGAAAGGCTTGTATCGCTATTTCATGATGTAAATAAGGCGGTACACAAATATCGACAACCGCGACTTCACGATCATTCAGGATGCTTTCCATATCCGTCGTTATAGTTTTTACCAGGCTGCGGTATTCTTTTTGCCGCCTGCGAGCCGACTCTTCCTGTTGATCACAGAGCACCACTTCGTCAACATATTGGCTTTTTACATAACCCAGCAAATGGGGAAAGCTAATGGATCCGGCTCCAATCAAACCTACTTTAATTCCCATCGTATTTCTTCCTTCAGATAATTCCTTTTTACTGCGAAAGGTTTTGCATCATATTCCTATAGTTCCAGACAATATAATCAATCGGTGTATAACCATCTCCGATATGTTCCAGGGATAAATAACCATCAAAACCTGCTTTTTTAAGTTCTACCAGGATAGCGCCCCAGTTTAGTTCGCCCATACCTGGTGGATCAAAATTATTCCACTCCTGTTTCAACGTTTGAACAAACTGGTCCCAGTGAAAGGAGCCGGGGCCATGGCCGTCATGAACGTGCACATGCTTGATCTTATGGCCATATTTCCGGATGGTCGCAACCGGATCCCCTTGAGCCCCGCTCAAATATAGATGCACAGGGTCATAGTTTATAAATAAATCATCCCGTTTCATTCTTTCAAACATTTGATCCAGAGTACCCAGGCTATGGACCAGATGATGTATGACCGGTTCCATGCCGAATTGGATATTTCTGGAACCGGCGTAATCCAGGATTTCACATGCTCCCTCACAAAATACCCGCCATAGAAAATTTTCATCGTGAGCCATTTGCGGTTCCGGAATCCCGGAAAAGCCGTGTACAAAATCGGTGCCCAAGACCACCGCCTGATCGATGCACTTTTTGTATTCGCGCAAAGATAGCTCTCTTTCCTTTTTATCGTCCTGAATCAAAGAAAAATGGGCACAGATGGAAGAAATATGCAGTTGATATTGATCCGCCAGCTTTCTGGTTTTTTCAATTTCCTCGTCGGTGGTGTTCAGGCCGGCATGTCGAATACGGTCCCCCAAATTCTTTTCCGCAAACAGTTCGATGGCATCCAATCCGATCCGAGCAGCCGCCTGGATAATAGACTCGATGTCGCGGATTTTTCCACGCTCTCCATAGACGCTGGTGATACATGAAATCTTCATAAAAAAGCCTTTCCTACAAATATTACTTAATGCACCTTTTTCACTCTTTGTTTCAATACTTCTTTAAAAGATAAATCGCTAATGGAATCAATGTTCAGCAAATCTATAATACGTCTTACACGATTCTGCAGGATTTTCTGACAAGTTTTTTCATTTTCCCCTACTTTGTAACAAAACCCAGTTGCTTCGATAGTTCAATTCCAATTTTCTTAACCGTTTGTGACACTTGAAAAAAATATTTATCATGCAGCCGACTGATTGGACCAGAAATACCAATACCGGCAATAATCTGACCGGAAAAATCTCTAACGGGAGCCGCCAGACAGCGAACACCCAGGCGATATTCCTCGTTATCTTTGGCAAATCCATCTGATCGAATCTGCTCACATTCTCTCAAATATTTTCGAAGAGAGGTAATCGTATGATCGGTATATTTTTTCCACCGTACGGAACCTAATAGGATTTTGATTTTTTCTGGTTTCATTTCGCAAATCAATGCTTTTCCTAACGCCGTACAATACAAAGGTTCTTTATCCCCAATTCGACTGGTTACGGCCAAAACGTGATTACTGGATACACAATGAGTCATAATCGCCTCGTCGCCGCTGAGAATACCCAGATGAGCCGTTTCTCCGGTTTCTTCCGCCAATTGTTGTAATAATGGTATCGCGGCATCGTGTACTTTCAACCTATTACCAATACGAGAAGCCAACTCCATAATCATCGGGCCGGGTAAATACTGCTTCTGATTATCCTGTACGATATATCCCTGTCGAATCAGAGTAGCCATAAGTCGATGAGCACTGCTCTTTTCAATTCCTAAGAAAACCGATAATTCACCTAATCGAATCGGCTCATTTGCTGATACTACATAACGCAATAAAACCAAACCCCTCTCCAGCGATTGGATAGTTGGTCGGGATGCAATTTTTTGCATTTTCGTTGTTTCCATATAATAATCCTTTGTCTGTATCAAATAAACTGCTTGCTCTGATTTTATTTTTTAATTGCTGAAGAGACAGGACTTTATTCAGCATAAAATTCACCTCCTCACAGGGTATTCAGGATGAAATAAGAAAAAATTATCACATAATCGTCCCTCCGCACCCTCCAGATGGAGCCGTGTCCAGCACTAAGTCTTTTAGTTGGATAACTTTATAAAAAATGTCCAATATGTATCAGGATATTTTCATCGGTTTCTACTCAATAAGCATAACTCATATAATCAAATGATACCTTAGCAAAATTTACCTTATTGTTCAAACAAATATATCATTGTATATAGTGCAATAAATCGATTGTCAATCCATGAGTTGCTTTTTCCCGAAAATTTATTCCAACTTGTATGTTCTGAGTTTTGAAAAGTCATATTTGACATACCTTAAAAGTATGATGGATGAATCGGGTTTTGATAGGGGAAAAATGAAAATCTGGTAGACCCAGCCCCTCGGAGTATGGATTTTAGAATATGGGCACCCATTGAGGGGTGACTGCTATTTTCGATTTTTTCGAGAGGGGAAATTTTGGGGGGGAAAGAATAAGATGGGGGAGGGTATTTTAGGAGGATATTACTATACTTCTGTCGCCAACGGTAATATGTGGCGTCGATAACATCAATTATTTTACAGACTTTCGTAATGGTTCTACCCTGACCGATAAAAATATCAGCCTGTCGGAGTTTGGCTACGATCTGGGGACCACTGTGTTTCTTTTTCATGAGTTCAACCTCTCCTAAATTAACAAATAGTACCAAAATTATAGGTTAAGCTCTCATGCAAGGTGGTTCATATTTTAGGGAGCAGACCAATAGATTAGTATCCCATCGCTTTTAACTGATCCGTAAAATCATTGGGTAACTCTGCAACGGGTTTCTTGATGTCCCGTGCCGCGTAGTTCAGCATATTTCGCAACAGTCGTTCCGCGGCAGGCACCTGCTTTAAACTTCGCTCCACCACCACCGTCTGGCTATTTATTACCGCCTGTTCGTTCTCCGATAGCAATCCCAGATTACGCCGAATCCACAGCGTATTCAAAATGAACCGGCCCGCTCCCAACTCCTGCACGGAATTCAACAACCCCCCATCATACCAT
>JAKJEP010000003.1:0-11288 GCA_022705365.1 Planctomycetota bacterium
GGTTGCAACGACAAACGCTGCCAGAGCGTCGAACCGGAGCTGCAGGAAGTCAAACCCGGCCATTACGCGGCCTGCTGGTATGTACCCGGTTATGAAACGAAAGCGGAACGCAGATAAATGATATGAACGCAAAAAGTGAAAATACAAACGGCTCGCTGGTCAAGGTGGAAAACCTGAAAACCCATTTTCCGATCCGCAAAGGCATCTTCAGCAAGATTACCGGGTGGGTGAAGGCTGTTGACGGCGTCAGTTTTGAAATTGCGGCGGGGCAGACGCTGGGGCTGGTCGGGGAAAGCGGCTGCGGGAAAACTACGGTTGGGCGAACGCTGCTGCGGCTGATTCCCGCTGCGGACGGGAAAGTGATCTTTGATGGCAAGGAGGTCTTCCAGCTGGCATCCAGTGAGCTTCGCACGCTGCGCCGCAACATGCAGTTAATCTTTCAGGACCCCTTCGGCTCGCTCAATCCCCGGATGACGGTGGGCAATATCGTGGGCGAATCTCTGACCGTTCACGGCATCGCCAAAGGGCAGCAGCGGCGGGCCATGGTTGCCGAACTGCTGGAAAAAGTAGGACTTTCCAAAACCTATGTCAATCGCTACCCGCACGAATTTTCCGGCGGCCAGCGGCAGCGGATCGGGATTGCCCGGGCGCTGGCCCTGAATCCCAAATTCATCGTGTGCGATGAGCCTGTCAGCGCACTGGACGTTTCCATTCAATCGCAAATTATCAACCTGCTGATGGATCTGCAAAAAGAATTCGGATTGACCTACCTGTTCATCGCGCATGACCTGGCGGTCGTGGAACACATCAGCGATTCTGTGGCGGTGATGTACCTGGGGAAAATTGTCGAACATGCCAGAGCTGAGGAATTGTATAAAAACCCCAAACATCCTTATACGATGGCCCTGCTATCGGCCATCCCGCAGCCTGTCCCGGACCGCAAACATCAGCGGATTATGCTGCGCGGGGAGGTGCCCAGCCCGGTCAATCCTCCGTCCGGCTGTCCGTTCCACCCCCGGTGCCATATGGCTATCGATCGCTGCAGCCGGGATGTCCCCCAGCTTGAACCCAAAGGGGGGAACCCCCAGCACGCGGCCTGCTGCTGGGTCACAAAATAAATTTGACGCCAGCGTCATAAGCTCTTCGACCCCTTGTTGTTGAGGAGCCAGATACGTTTTTGGATGTCAATATCGAGTTTTGGCGGTTCCGTCAAATTTGATGCCAGCGTTAAAATAAATTTTATTTTTTCCATTTTTTTTTCTTGACAATCCTTTCGTTTGCCGATAGAAGGACGTATATCCTTTATGTTTTGGGAGATTATTGTTTTATGATCCTGACCAGAAAAGACATTCAGAAGCAGATGCGAAGCCTGCCGCGAGGCGAAGGACATGTATGCGTTCGCCCGATTAGGGAAACCATGGACCGTTTTGTCATGGGTACCAAAGCGGATCGCCGGGAGGACCTGGCCTAAAAGGATTATAAACATAAGTAGTATTTGCTAAAGCCTTTTAGGAACATCCGCCTGAAAGGCTTTTTTTATTTGGGTGTGTTAATGGATTACCAATACCCCTATTGGCACAGGGATGGTGCGCTTATATCGGATGTAGAATTGGATAGGTGAATAGTATGTTTAACGCAATGACCAAAGAAAAGCTGAACGTGGTGAAAGAAAACCATGTCCGTCCGGAGAGTTACCAGCCGAAAGCGCTGATTCTTTGCGGCACCAGCGACATAAAAAACGAATATGAAAAATATCGGGGCCGGTTTACGGATATCGATGAAATTTATTCCGGCAACAGCCGTTTTGCGAATATGCTGATGGGGAAGCTGGGAGGCCACCTGGCGGCTTTCGCGACGGTGTGCGGGCCGCAAATGGCGTACGATGTGACCGATTATTTTGCGGTTTCCGGGATATCGCTGGTGATTCTGGCCGGTTCCTGTATGGCCCTGAATCGCAATATCCAGACGGGCGATACCCTGATGGCGGTGGAGGCCTGCCGGTACGAGAGATACGCCGGATGCCATTCGTCGTCGCAGCTACCGGTTTTTCCGGCCCGGTGGGATAGTTCGCAGCGGCCGGCAGGTAATGGGACCCCGGGCCGTTCCTGGCATTGGGGACGGGTGTGCACCGTCAGCAATACCGTAACGGATATAGAGCAGATTTCGAATATCTGCCTGCTCAATCAATGTTGGGCGGTGGACCGGGAAACCGCCGGGGTGTTTGCCGTTGCCGGTCTGCATCATATCAATTGTACCGCCATCCTGACGGTGGCGGATAATCCGGTTTATCCCGGCGGCAGTGGGGAGGCCGGCCATCCGGGATGGTATAACTGGTACGGTTCCAGCGAAAAAAGCATGGAAGCCGCCCTGCAAATTACGTATAGCTATTGTGAAAGCGGGAAAGGAGAAGATTGATATGGAAAATCAGGCTACTCTATCCACCGAGCGGCTGATCCTCCGGCCGTTCCGGCTGGCAGATGCGCCCGAGGTCCGGCGGCTGGCCGGGGACCGGGAGATTGCCTCCGCCACCCTGAGTATTCCGCATCCGTATGAGGAGGGTATGGCGGAAAATTGGATCCGTTCCCAAAAAGACAGCACGGGAATGGTTTTTGCCGTTACCCATAAAGCACAAGGTGATCTCTTCGGCGCTATCGGGTTGAATGTGAACCGGGATTTTGACCATGCTGAGCTGGGGTACTGGCTCGGCACGGCCTATTGGCGCCAGGGTTATGCCACCGAAGCCGCCCGGGCTATGCTCGAATTTGGCTTCCATACCCTAGGGTTAAACCGCATTCACGCCCACCATTTTTTGCGGAATCCGGCCTCCGGCCGTGTCATGCAAAAAATCGGCATGGTGCGGGAGGGCCACCTCCGCGCGCATGTAAAAAAATGGGGCCGGTATGAGGATATTATTGCCTATGGAATTTTGAAAAGCGATTATGAGAAAGGGAAACCATCATGAATATACAGGAAATGACTATCGCGGATTATGAGGAAGTGGCGGCCCTGTGGCGGAAAACGGAAGGGATCGGCCTGCATGACGATGTGGATTCCAAGGAGGGGGTTGCGAACTATTTGGAGCGGAATCCTTCTCTCAGTTTTGTTGCCAGAGAGAATGGTAAAATCGTCGGCGCGGTTCTGTGCGGGCATGACGGGCGGCGGGGGTATCTGAACCATCTGGCGGTCGATTCGGCCTGCCGGGGGCGAGGCATCGGCAAGGCGCTGGCGGCCCATTGTCTGGAGGGGCTGAAAAAGGCGGGTATCAGCCGCTGCAATATTCACGTATTTGCGGATAATCAGCATGGGCATAGCTTCTGGAAACACCTCGGCTGGTCCGAACGGAATGATTTGAAAGTGATGTACTGCCGGCTGACCTGATGAGCCAAGGAGGAGCAGGAAGTGTTTGCTTCTATCAGGCTTCCGGTTTTTTGGCGGTGAAAATCGGGTTGAGATTCTGGGCCAGTTGCTTGAGGGTTTCCAGCTCGGCTGGAGTAAGCGGTTTATAGTTCTCGGCGATATCGAGGGCCATGCGGAAGCAGGCTTCTTCACCGGGCGGGATGGCGGCGGTGACCGGCTGGGAGAGGGTGAAACGCAGCGATAGTTCCGATTCGCGGGGGTCGGTGAGGGGCTGGTACCAGCATTTGGCATATTGCTGGCGCTGGGGGTCATCCTGGGGCCAGTGCTGGCGGGCCAGGGCCTTGAGGGCGAGGATGGCGACTTTTTTCTCCTGAGCTTTTTGGATGACCTGGGGGCCGAAATCACCTTTATAAAAGGTGGCGAAGTTGATGGGGAACAGGATGGAATCGAAGTCGAACCGGTCCATGGCAGTGAGAGCGGCTTCGACGGAATGGGCGGAAAAACCCAGGTGGCGAACGATGCCCTGTTTTTTGGCGTCAATGAAGACTTCCATGGCCCCGCCTTTGGCGAAGACGGCGTCGACATCGTTTTTCAGGTCGGTAAGGGCATGCAGTTGATAGAGGTCGAAATGGTCGGTTCGCAGCCGCTGCAGTGATTGTTTCAGTTCGGCCTGGGCGGTTTCACGCTGGCGCTGGGTGGTTTTGCAGGCGAGAAAGACGTTTTTGCGATACGGTTCGAGGGCGGGGCCGAGTTTGAGTTCGGCGTCGCCGTAGGTGGGAGCGACATCAAAGTAGGTTACGCCGCGTTCGATGGCCTCGGCGACGAGTTTGTCAGCCTGTTTTTGTTCAGCGTTCATGACCAGGATGCCGCCAAAGCCGATGATCGAAAGTTTGATCCCGGTCTTGCCGTATTCGCGGGTGGGGAATTTGGGTGGTTCAGGTAAGTTGGGTTCCTGGGCGGCGGAGAGAGGGAGGGAATTCAGGGCATCGCTGGCGGCAACCGCTCCGGTGGTGTATAACGTTTTTTTGAGAAATTCACGGCGTTTCATAATCGTTCTCCTTACCCCCTTTGATAATGCAGGTTTCAAACGAATAGCTTACCAGGTATCGGCGGCGTAGATGCGCCGGGCGGCCCGTTCGATATTGCCATCCTGGGGTGAGCATTCCAGGCCGACGGGGAGCTGGTATCCGATTTCGTGGATGGCCTGGAAGATGCGGGTGTAGTTTAGCTCACCTGTGCCCGGTTCGTTGCGGTCGGGGGAGTCGGCCAGTTGCAGGTAGCCGATGAATTCTTTACCGCGGCGCATGTTATCAATCAGATTGCCTTCGGTCCGCTGCATGTGAAAGAGGTCCCAGTTCAGCTTGACCCAGGGGGAGCCGACCGCCTGACAGATGGCAATGCTTTCGGGGCTGCCGTAAAGGCAATGGCCGGGGTGATTGTAGGGATTCATCGGCTCGAGAATGACGGTCTTGCGGTATTTTTCCAGGATGGGAACGGCTTTCCGGAGTTTGGCGATGACGGCGTTGTGCATTTCTTTTCGGGTTAATTTTTCGATGTCATTGCCGGCTACCACGCAAAACATCTCACAGCCGGGAAGATTTTCCGCCACCTGGCAACTTTTCTCAATGGCCGCCATAAAATTATCGGCTGTGGCGTAGGGATTGTTCAGTTCGGTACCAAAGCCCCAGGCGGTGAACTGCGAGACCGTCATTTTATGCTCATTTAAGAGTTGGGCCATCAAGTCGATATCGTGTTTTTCATAAGCCCAGAATTCAATGGCGGGAAAGCCCAGTTGGGCCGCCTTGACAATCCGCTGTTCAAAGGGGCCGTCGAACCACATCTCGATATTGACCGCGAAGGGGGTATGGGGGGTGCGGCCGGGCTGAGCCACCTGGGGGAGGGATTCATCCGCCGCCCGGGCGGATTTATCTGCCAGACCTGTAACTCCTGCCAGAGCCACGGACCCTGCCAGAAACGCCCTCCGTGATACCTTGCCGGTGCTCATTTCAAGCTCCTTCTATTTACTGTTGACACGATTGGTCTTTGGATCGTTCCTTTTTCATGACGGTTTATTATATTCTACAATCTGGGAGAAAGGCAATTCCTAAATTCTCTTTCTAAGGTATTCAACGAACCATAGTAGATTTTCTACTGTTTTCAAAGCGTGTATAGGTTATTGGGCAGGTACCAATGAATATTTTATGATGGCAGAACCGGGCTTTTCGGTAATTTCCACAATCAGCCCCTTTTCCATAAGCTCTACGCCGGTTTTTATAACCGGTTGATTTGTGTCGGTATTTTCAACCAGGTAATCCGCATTCGGATCCAGGCCATTGAGTTTAAATTCCGCAATGCGGAAATGACAATGGCCGCGGCGAAAAGCACTTACAAATCCGGTATTCGTATCTGTCCGATTAAACTGCCAGGCAATCCAGTCGGTTTCAGCTACATTCCAGGCAGTCAGCGGATAAAAATCGCCGTAATAATTCGGAGCAATATCCAGCCATTCCTGGTAAAGCTTCCTAATTAATGGGTCGTCCAGTTGGGTTCTGACATCGAAACACATTATTTGCTGCGGACACATATTACTGCGATGGTTATAGGCCGTGTATCCGCTTGGTGCGCTAAATGCTGTCCCATAGAAAGGCAGCCACAAGGAGAGCCCATAGGATTCTGCCTGATTGCCGACCGGCTCAAAAATGTAATCACTTCGTAGTAGCGGAACAGCCCGACGCATGGTCTCCAGGTCGTTCCGTCGGCCGCCGGAAGCACAGGAGTCTATCAACATTCCGGGATTTCGTTTTTGCAGTTCATCCCAATAGGCCAGATACCCTGCCACATATTTATTTTCGGTAATGCCTTGCCGGTTTTCGACATCATTGGCCTGCCAGAATTCAAGCGGATTAATATTGAAATCCTGCCGATACAAATCGATCCCTTCTTCTTTAATCAGTTTATCAATATGATTGACCAGCCAATCCCAGGCAAGAGGATTGCCGAGATTCAACAGCCCGCCCCTCTTCCCGCCCAAAATCCATTCCGGATGATTTTCGGTCAGCCAGGTTTCGGCGGCAGCCCGTTCCGGTTCAAACCATACTATGATCTTGACATTCTGGCTGTGGGCATAGTCGCTCACGGCCCGCAGGCCATTGGGAAAACGATGGGGCCGGCGATCCACCTCCCACGTCCCGGCGGACAGAAACCACCACTTTTCGGCTGCCCCGACATACCAGCCGGCATCCATCCACCAGTAATCTATTTTCAAGCCTCTTTTCAGATAACCGTCAATAAAATCCTTTTGATTTTGTTCATTGGCTTGTGTCATTTCACCAAACTGATGCGAACTGCACGCGGCAAGTACCGGCGGCTGCAATTGCTTACCATGGTCTTTGGGAAAATTGTGCTTGATCATCCACTGCCGCCAGAGATTTTGTCCGCGAATCCAGTCGCCATTATAAAACAGCATGGCGATGAGGGGGGTGCGAACTTCTTCGCCGGGCAGGAGAACAAAATGAGTCTTTTCCTGACCGGCATTCAGGTTCAAACCGGCGTTATCACGATTGAATTTCGATGACCACTGTCCCGGCCAGCCAACCGCCAGCAAAAATCCTTTGCCGGCGATTTCAAAATTGTAGTAGGGCCATGCACCACTGGTCGGCCTGCCGCCGGAGGGGGCAAATTGTATTTCACTGCCAACCGCCATATCACTCTGCCTGGAGGCATAATTGTTGATGGATTGATCATCGCCGTGGCTATAGTGAAGAATTATTGGCTCATTTTCAGCCTGATTTATTATTGTATCTATAGCACGAAGATTTTCAATCAGCAGACTATCAGCATCCGAGTTATTCGTAAGATAGACCGTCCATTCCACCACAGGAAAATGGAGCCACTGTACCGCCACACATTTTACCTCCAGTTTTGCGGCGGGATCCGTATAGGTCAAAACGGTTTGTTGGCGATACTCGTCCAGCGAAACCTGGCTGCTCGTAAACGTCCAGCTTTTCAGCAAGTCTTTGGAAACTTTGCCATCATAAACAAACGAAAACACCGGTTCCGCCATCGTATGGGCGCCAAACCGGGCGGCCATGAACTGTTGGGCATCGGCCATGTCCTCCTTCTTAACTTCAATCGCATACAACCAGGCTGGCATCGCAGCCGCAAATAAGAGTGCTACCATCGGTGAAACTTTCATTTATTCTCCTGACATCTATCCATCGAAATCATAGTTGGTTTTTCTACTATATTCAAATATTCTTATTGAGAATACAGCAACAACGCCTGGAAATCCAATGAAAATCACATTAAATCTTCCTGGGATTATACTAATCCGATTTTTTATCGATGTACTCTGGTGTGATTCTGTGATCAGATTGGAATCGGATTCGATGCAGTTAGGTGATAATATTTGCATGGACAAGGGGGAGGAGGTTTGGTTATACTGAAAAGTCGAAGCAATATATAAATTTATTGGTAAAAAGGATATGACGATGAAAAAGACGATTTTGCGTTGGGTGGCTGTGGGTATGATTTTGAGTTTGGCTGAGGGTGTGGTTGCGGCGGCGGAAGCCCGCAGCAGATGGAGTGGCAGAAGCTGGAGTATATCGCGTTTGTGCATTTTACGGTGAATACCTTTACGGATAAGGAATGGGGGGAGGGGACGGAGGATCCGAAGGTATTTCTGCCGACGGAGCTGGACTGCCGGCAGTGGGCCCGGGTGTGTAAAGAGGCGGGCATGAAGATGATGATTCTGACGGCGAAGCATCACGATGGATTTTGTTTGTGGCCCAGCCGGTTCACGGAGCATTCGGTGAAGAACAGTTTGTGGCGGGAAGGCAAGGGGGATGTGGTGCGGGAGGCGGCGGAGGCGTGCCGGGAGTATGGGTTGAAATTCGGATTTTATCTGTCGCCGTGGGACCGGCATGAAAAGTGCTACGGGGATTCACCGCGTTACAATGAATACTACAAGAACCAGTTGCGGGAGCTGCTGACGAATTACGGGAAGATTCATGAGGTTTGGTTCGACGCGGCCTGCGGGGAAGGGCCTAATGGCAAGATGCAGATTTATGATATGGAAGGATACGTGGGGGTCATGCGCCAGTTGCAGCCGGGGGCGGCATCGATGGGGCCGTATGACGGCTATGCCAAGGATGAAAGCGGCTACGGCCGGGAGACGGAGTGGATGGCGGTGCCGCGGTTTATCCCGGCGGACGGGTCGCTGTACGAGCCGCGGAATGTCGGGCAGGCGCTGGGGTATATCAACCGGCCGGATTTCGGCAGCCGGGCGCTGTCGGTAGAGGTGGTGACAAAGCATCATTATCCGTGGGACTGGTGGGTGAGTGAAAATATTGTTTCGATCCGGCCGGGGTGGTTTTATCATGCCAGCCAGGACAATGAGGTCAAATCGCTGGAGAAGCTGCTGGATATTTATTACTGTTCCGTGGGGCGCGGCGGGCCGCTGCTGCTGAATATACCGCCGGACCGGCGGGGAAGGATTCACGAAACGGATGCCCAGCGGCTGCGGGAGATGGGCAAGGTGCTGCGGGCGACGTTTGCGACGGACCTGGCGCGGGGGGCGAAGGCGACGGCTTCGCAGGTGCGGCACGGCCATGCGGCGTATGCGGCGGCCAATACGGTGGACGGGGATCATTATACGTACTGGATGGCGGACGACGGGACGGAGGCGACGGCGCTGGAGTATGACCTGGGCGGGGAAAAGACGTTCAACCGGGTGGTCTTGCAGGAGTTTGTGCGGCGCGGCCAGCGGGTGGAGGAATTTGCAGTGGAGGTCTGGGACGGTCAGGAATGGGTGGAAGCGGCCCACGGGACGACCATCGGGTATAAACGGATTTTCTGCATCGCGGATGTGAAGGCGCAGAAGGTCCGGGTGCGGATTTTGCGGAGCCGGATCTGCCCGACACTGGCAAGCTTTGGTTTGTATTTCGCCCCGCCGGTCAGTGAGATATTGGGGCAGTAATGACCTTATATCGTTGAGGAAAATCCGGACATGTGGTAGAATGCCGCTTATGGATTTATCGATTGTCATTCCGACGTTCAACGAGAGCCACAAGATCGGGCGCGATATTGCGGCGGCGGGTGCGTTTCTGGCGGAGCAGGGCTGGAAAGGTGAGATCATCGTGGCGGATGACGGCAGTAGGGACGGAACGATAGAGGCGGCGAAAGAGCAAAAGGAACATCTGCCCGGCGGGGTGGAACTGCGGGTGATGGCGTTTGAACACCGCGGCAAAGGGCACGCGGTGCGGATGGGGATGCAGCAGACGAAGGGGGACTACATTATGTTTGCAGACAGCGGGCTGTGCGTGCCGTACCGGGATGCGCTGCGGGGGCTGGAGATGATCCGGAGCGGGCAATGCGAGGTTGCGCACGGGTCGCGGCGTCTGTCGCAGACGAAAATCGACCGGCCGCAGAACTGGTACCGGAAGATTTGCTCGCGGACGTTCCGGTGGGTGGCGCACCGGTTTATGCAGATACCGGCGGAACTGAAGGATACGCAATGCGGGTTCAAAATATATCGCGGGGATGCAGGGCGAAAGATTTATGAGCAGTGCATCACGGACGGGTTTATGTTTGATGTGGAGACGATTCTGCGGGCGAAGAAGCTGGGGTACCGGATCGCGGAGTTTGCGATCGAATGGACGTGCGACCGGGATAGCCGCATTACCCCGGCGCGGGATATCGGGCTGATTTTGGGGGAGCTGACGCGGATTAAGAAGGATATCGCGGCGAATGGTGGGGCAAGGCCCGGATTACAATAACTGATTTTTCCAGGGGCCGAAGGGGAGTATTTTTTCTTTGTCGGTTGCGGTGGTTGGGATGAAGACCAGGGCGAGGGTATTGGGGCGGCGGTCGCAGTATTTTTTTACTTCATCGGGGGTCATAACCAGAAAAGCCGTGGAAAGGGCATCGGCGGTAGCGCCATCGGGGGCCAAGGCCCAGGCGGCAAAGCGGCCGGTGACCGGCTGGGCGGTGCGCGGGTCGAGGATATGCTGGCCCTGCTGGAGGCCGGAGCCGCTGAGGGCCTGATCTTTGAGGTGGAGGCGGGCCAGTTGTTTTTGGGGCTGGCGGGGATGGCTGATGGTGATGGGCCAGCCGGCAGCGCCGCTGGGTGAGCCGACGGCCAGGGCGGTGCTGTAGCAATGGAGCAGGGCCGCGGGGATATTCCAATCCCGCAGGAGGGCGGCGAGTTGATCCAGGGCAAAACCTTTACCGATCCCGCCCAGGTCGATTTGCAGGTGGTCGATGAGGACCTGGACGGTGAATTTGCCTTTGTTGCGCTGCAGGAGGTGGAGGCCGGTGCGGCGGCGGGCGTAATCCAGTTCATCGGCGGGGATATTTTGCCGCGGGGTTTTGTCCTTGTTGAGGAGGCAGTTCATCAGCAGGCCGACGGTGACATCGAAAGCGCCGTCCGTTTCAGCGCAGAGGCGGGCGCTGATTTCCAGGGCCTCGAAGGTTTGTTCGGACACGGTCAGCGGCTGGCCGGGCAGGAGGTGATTGATGCGGGTAATGTCGCTGTTTTCGACATAGCGGCTGAGTTTTTGTTCGAGACGGTCCAGTTCCTGAAAGGCTTCCAGGGAGAACTGGCGGGCATAGTCAGCGGTTTCGTCGGCGATGATGATCTCGAAGGTGGCGGCCATGGCTTCGTGCTGGAAGCGATGGAGAGGCGAAGTGATGTTTTCTGCCTGGGGCTGAAGCTGGATTTGAGTTTTGGTTTCGGATTCGGTCATGGGATAGTATCCGGCTTCTGCTGGGAGGCATTGAGAAGCTGCTGGAGGTCGCTGGTGAGGTAGCCGCGCAGTTCAATCGTTGGGCGCAATTCCAGGTAGCTATCAAAAAGAGGTACATATAAATTTTTCTGGCCGGGAGGCGGGATCTGATAGAGTTTTTCGATGAGTTCGTCTTCCAGCGCGGGG
>JAKJEP010000003.1:11319-11562 GCA_022705365.1 Planctomycetota bacterium
AGGCAATCACCAGGTCGCAGCCGGCGATTTGATTGGTGACCCGGTCCAGCCAGCGGACGCGGGAGAAGGAGCGGAGATACCAGGGCAGGGGCCAATAGTCGTGGGCGGGGCAGATCACGGCGATGTTCATGTCCCGGCCTTGCGGGGCGATTTGGGCGACAGCCTCGATGTGATCGACGATTGGGTAGATATCGGGTGAGGTGTGACCATAGACATAGGGATTGGCGGTATCGGCGGGATATT
>JAKJEP010000003.1:11572-17118 GCA_022705365.1 Planctomycetota bacterium
GTCGGCCTGATACCCCTGCCAGATCAGATGGATGACACCGGCCAGCAAGAACATGCCGAAGATGATTTTCCAAGGGATTGACTTGAACATGGCAAACAGGACCACAATCGCCGCCGCCGCCAGCAGGATGAAGCCGTGCAGGAAGCCCAGCAGACACCAGGGGGTCTTGTAGGGAATGGCGGAGTAGAGGATGGCCATAATGAGGGTGTAAAAGGCAAGGAAACGGAGCAGATGAATGCTGATATTGGTTTGTGCGGTAAGGATCGCTTTGCCGCGCGGAGTAAAAATGGCCAGCAGGCCGACGAGGGCCAGAATCACGATGAGTCCTTCGGTCCAGAGGGGGCGGCCGGGTTCGTGATTGTAGAGGAGCAGTTGGAAGTAGTAGTACCAGGGGTGGATGTGAAAGTCATTCTGGCCGGCGCGGTCCAGATAGGTGGACCAGAAGCGAAGGGAATCGAGGACGCCGGGGATATGGGTGAAGAAGGAGGAATAAAAGGCGGCGGATACCAGAACGGCGGCGGCTAGCATGAGAAAGAGGTGGAGGATATTGATTTTCGGGCGGCCGGTGGCGAAGGATTTTTTATGGGTGAGGTAAACCAGCAGGAGCGCCGCCAGCAGGGAGCCGAAGGCAATGACGCAGGTTTCCTTGGTAGCATGGGCCAGGCCGATAAACATGCCGGTCAGCAGAATCCAGATGAGTTTGCGGCTGCGGAGGTAGCGATAGCCGGTGGCGATGATGCCGCAGGTGAAGCAGACCAGGAGGATTTCCTGGATATAGTAGCGGCTGTAATAGACGAAGGCGGGCGAAACGGCAAGGACGACGGCACCGAAGGCGACGATGCGGCTGCCCAGGCCGGGTATGAGCCACAGATGGAGTACAATCAGCAGGACCCCGAAGAAGACAGGGACGACACGGAGGAGAAATTCGTTGACCTGGGTAATTTTTTGCGTGCCGGCCAGCCAGGCGGGGATGAGGGTGAAGTAGTTGAGGGTGGGGCCGTGGTATTCGTTGTAGTCGTAGATATACTCATGAAATTCGAGAAGCCGCCCAAACTTGACAGCATGGATGGCTTCATCGGTATGCATCGGGCGTAATTCCAATTCCGGCAGCCGCAGGCACAGGGCCAGCAGAGTCGCCGACAGAATGAGAATCAGGCCGGTTTCACTGGATTTCATTCGACTGGCTTGCCGAAAACTTCCACTTCGACGTAATGGTTATATTCGTTGGCGTTGTTGCCTTTGCTATAGAGGCGGACATAGCGGCCCTGCGCGCCTTTGGCATCGATCAGGCGGCCTTCGGAGGTTTCGATATAATTCATGTCTTTTCCGACGCCCATGCCGCTGGAATTATCATCGTCGTTGTTGTAGATGGTGGTCGCTTCGATGAAGTCGGGGTCCTTGGAGACCTGGACGATGACATCGAAATAGACGCGGGCCTGCATGTGATAGTGCCAGACCAGGACGGCATAAATATCGCAGACCTTTTCCAGGTCAATGGTGATATGCTGGACCATCGGTCCCAGCTCGACATAGCTGCCATCGGAGCCGGCCTTGTCGCCATCGGTGATGTAACTCAGCTCACCGATGATGGGGTTTTCGTCGGAACTGGTAATGGGTTTGCCGGCGGCAACATTGAAAACACCCTTGGGGGCCAGCCTCGGGGGCCGGGCCTTGCCGAGCGGTTTTTCCAGATTATTCACTTTGATGTTTTGGGGCGTGCCGACGAACATGGCCGGGGGCAGCTCGATGGGTAGGGGAACCATATCCCCTTCCGCGACCGGGGCCGGGGCATTGTTGGCAACCGGTTCGGTTGTGGTTGTTTTACCGTCCGGGGTTTGGGGGGTACCCGGCTGCTCCTTTTTGCAGGAAACCAGAGCCAGACTCACAGAAAGCAAAACTACCGTAAGAAGCCAAACGTGGGAAGAAAGCAATTTTTTCATTCTTTTATCAACCTCAAGTAAAACAAAACTTACCTAACTGCTTTTGCAGTAACAAATTAATAATAACCAAACAATAAGTTTAACCTATTTTTTGGCGTTTGTCAATAATTAAGACGCCAGCGTCAAAAACTCTTCGATCCTTGTTATTGGGGAGCCAGAGCCGATTTTGGATGTCCATATCGACTTTTGGCAGTTCCGTCAATTAAGCCTTTTTCTCGGGGGTAAGCTGGATGGCAGGCGGCTGGAGGCCGGCTTTGGCCAGCAAGGCGTACAGGATGAAGCCGATGATGAAGGCGATGACTGGGGCGGGGGTAATCCAGCCGAATTTAGCCGCATTCACCATGGGGAGAATGGCGACGATAAAGCCGACGGCCCAGGCGATATAACCGGCCATGTTAACGCCTTTACGCGGGCCGGCCCATTTCTTGCCGCTGAGGAAATAATCGGCCACCATCGAACCGCAAATCGGACCGAAAGAGGCGCCGATGATCGAGAACACGCCCGCCAGGTTCAGGGCGACACCGGTAGCGGCCAGGATGATCGCGATGACCGCGCCGATCAGGACCATGACCATCTTGTTGGCCTTGGGAACATGGTGCCGATGCTGTTGGCGGCAATCAGGGAGCAGAAGCAGGCCGGGGCAAAGCTGGCAATGGCGAAGAGGATGAACATTCCCTTGGAAAGCGCACCCGGCTGGGAGCGAATGACCGCATCGAAGATATAACTTTTCAGTTCCGGATTAGCACCATGGGCGCCGGCAATGGCGATCAGGGGCAGACCGCCGGCAAAGAGAATGGCCAGGGCAATTCCGACCAGGCCGCCCATTCGCACATCCTTTTCATTGCGGCTGCTGCTGCCGAAATCGACGCCCGCCGCCCCGGCGGTGGCGAAGAAGCCGACCACGATGGTAATCATCGTCATGAAACCCATGAGAGGATTGGCTTCAGCAGGGACTACCTGATAATCACCGGCGGTTCCGACGTTTTTGAAAAAGACTATGAGAATCATGATGAGGGGCACGATGGGCAGCAGGGTGGCCACTTTGGCGACATATTTGATTCCTTTTAAGCCCACAAAAACCGCCGCCAGACCCCAGATAATGGAGACAATCGTAAAGGCGAAGCTCCCATGAAATACACCTTCTGCATCAACTGCCGGCCCTTTTCCGGCGGCCTGCAGGATAAAATCGGATGCGACCGCGGTATTGACCGCCAGCCAGCCGAACTGGAGGAGGCCCATCAGCAGGCCGGGCACAAGAAAGCCGCCCAGGGTACCGTAGGTGGAGGACCCGACGACGTAGAGCGGATAGCCGGTTTTCAACCCGAACAGTCCCGGGACCAGATAGAAGAGGAAATGACAGATCAGGGCGGCGGCGACCAGGCCCAGCAGGCTCAGGCCCAGGCCCGCCTGCGGCAGGGTGCCGTTGGCGATCTGCATATAAAAGACCACCCACAAAAAGATGCCCGCGTAGGTGGGGGCGGTGTTTTTGTACCAGGGTGCCCGGTTTTCGGGCGGATTGGGTACGGCCATTTTCAGATAATTCGGAACCATTTCGTTACTCATAACAGATTCTCCTTATAAAAAACCTTTCGCGACGTTTTATTTTTTGGAGGTCCCTGCCAGCGTCAAGAGGGTGTGGATGACGACGAGGACCGCCAGAGCTATCGTAGTGTACTGATGCGCATGATAGAGGAAGAACTGGCCGGTGGTGCCGAAAAGATTGAACATGCTCAGCACGCTGGAGAGCATGACCGGCAGGGCCAGCAGGCCGATCAGCCAGAAACAGAGTTTCCGGAGCGGGCAAACGGAGGTGGCGGCCAGGAACCGGCTGGGATGCGCTCCCAGCAGGATCAGCAGGGCCAGACAGATCATGAAGGGCGGGGCCACGGTGCAGTGGAGCATGAGGAGATAGCCGGTCATGGGTTTGCCGGTAATAAAGAAGGCATAGAAACCGGTGCCCGCCAGGATCAGGAAGCAGAGCAGGCCCGCCAGATAGATCAGCTTCTTCAGGAGACCGTACCAGCGGTTGGAGAAGGGGACAGGTTGCTCCGCCGCGGCGATTTTCGAACCGGCGGCCAGGGCGGCCGCGACGGTCAGGCCCCTCAGACCGTAAAGCAGCAGAATGGCTGCGATCAGGGCCGAGGCGGCGAAGGCGACCGTTTTGAGCATGGGACGAAATACGAAGGAACTGTTGAAGAGGGAGACATAGGTTTCGTCCAGCGGCAGGAAGTGAATCATCCTCTTGAACAAATCACGGTCAGAGGGCAGCGGGCTGTCGATAGCCAGGGCGGCCTGGTAGAAGGGAGCGTCGTTGGTGTGGCAGTCGGGGCAGCCGCGAACACCCAGCGACTGGGAGGCGGGCCGGACATCGTGAGCCAGAGGCCACAGATAGGGCCGGGCCGCTTCATGCTCCTGCGAAACCAGGGCGCCGGCATCATTCAACTGGTACATTTTGCCGCCGCAGATATAGGCGGGGGCGCCCTGTACGAACGGCTGGCCTTTCAGGGCGGTTAATACCTGGGTAATCATGTTTTGGAACCAGGCTTCCTGTTCGGTTTTCCGCTCGGCTATTTTTTGTTCCTCGGTCTTGGCCTGTTCCCGTCCCTGTTCTTCCTCGTTCAATTTCTTTTCCGGCATTTCGGGCCAGGACGCCGCGGACGGTATTTCATAATCATGCGGAAGAATATTCCCAGCCGCTTTTTTGACATCTTCGGGAACCAGCGGTACGACGTTGCCCTCCTGAACCTGGGCCCAGAAGGCAGGCCAGAGCATCTTATGGGGGGCGATTTTGCCGGTCGGGGAATTGGGATCCAGGGGGGGCAGTTCCGCCAGAACCGGGGCGAGAATATGGGGCAGGGCCTCCGGGGCCTTATTGACGGATTGCAGGCCCAGGCCGTGCGCCCGGGAGGTTTTTACGAAGGCGGCGGTTTCGGCCGGCCAGGGGCCGCTGTGACAGGCGGTGCAGGCGAGTTTGTCAAAATGGACCACGGGGATCCCATCATGGATGGGTTTCGGTGCGCCGAGCCGTCCGGCATCGGGATTTTGAGGATTGTCACTGCCAGAGTGACAACCTTCGCAGGTCAAGGTGGTGCCGGCAGGTGTATCGGCCGTCAGCATTTCCCCTTCGTAGCCGCGATTGATGTTGTGATCGACGGTATTGCGATGGCAGTCCACGCAGGTCAGTCCGGCTTTCAGGTGGACATCTTCATCCACGTCCGTCCGTTCGGTGTGGGTCTGGCTGGTGGAATGGCAGAAATAACAGCGTTCATTGGGAATATTGCGGGTCAGATGCAACTGGACCTTGTTCTCGTGATTGAACCGGCCGGCGTCGTAGTGAATGGCCGGATAATCCAGGGATCCATCTTCGGGCAGCCAGAAATCGGGCAATTTTTTTACCGAGCCGGTCACCCAGGCAAAACTGCTGGTCGCGGCGGCGGCCCAATCAAAATTCTGCTCGGCCAGTTGGATGGCGTTCTGGGCCTGATCGTGGAACGGTTCGGCATCGTGGCAGGCCAGGCAGTTGATTTCCAGATGGCCGGACAGGTGCCAGCGGTTTTGCGAATCCAGGGGGGGCGATTCTTCGGAGTCCCATTCGGCTGCCTCCGC
>JAKJEP010000003.1:17128-29053 GCA_022705365.1 Planctomycetota bacterium
ATGGCGGCCGAAAATCTGGGTGAATTTCCAGTCGGATAAACCCATCTGGTCCGGCGGATAGGTTCCTTCCCAGCCGCGATAAGAAAGCGGAATCTGGGTGGCGGCGGCACAGTCCCAGTAAATCCAGGACTCACCTTTATGGCCGGGGGCCACGTCCTTTTCGGCGGCGTTGAAATGCCAGCCATGGCTGATTTTTTCATAGTCATGGCAGCGGCCGCAGGTCTGCCGGGTAGAAAAAGGCCGGTCCGAACCGGGCAGAATCGCTGCCCCGTTCGTATCGTAGAGGGGAATCAAGTGGACCGGCTGGGAAAGATTTCCATCGCCGGTATCGCCGATCATGGCGGGGTTCTCCTGCGCCGGCACAGGCAAGGCGCTAAGAGCGGTGAAGATCACGGCCAGGGCGGTGATCCGGGTTACAGTATTCCATTTCATTAGGCAAATCTCCCGTATGAGCATGTGGTTGTGTTAGACCAGAAAATCTTCCGGTTTGAAATCCAGCCGGCGGGCGGCTTCCACGGCTTCGTTGACTTTCAGGACGGCGACGGCGGTTTCGTAGCCGATTTCGCCGGGGCAGTTCAGTTTGGCCTTGCCGCGGATGGAATCGAAGAAATTCTGGAGGTGGGGCTGATGAAACGGCTGATCCATATCCACCAGCAGATTGTATTTGGGAGGTTTGGGCGAACTGCGCACATCCAATACCGATTTACTCGGTTCGGCCTGCGCGATGCCGTTTTCTTTTTTGATGTACCGTTTGTTTTCCCAGGGATTCCACAGCTCTTCCGGCACGTAGCCTTCGCGATAGACGGCATTGCGGGATCCTTCTTCGGAAGTCATCAAGGTACCCTGATCTCCCATAAAGGTCTCAAAGTAGCCGTTGCTGCTGTTGGTGGTGAGGGTCTGATAGGAGGCCCGGACCACTCCTTCTTGGGTTTGGTATTCGTAGAGGGCGATGACGTTGTCATACCACTGGTGATCGGTCCAGTAATCGACGCCGCCGCTGGCCATGACCGAGCGGGGCTGGGCGTTGAGGAACCAGCTATAGATATCGATCTGATGGGAGCCGAGGTCCACGATGGGACCGCCGCCCAGGCCCTTGTACCAGCGCCAGTTGCGGAACTGTTTCATGGACTCAAAACCGTACGTATTCAAAGTGGCTTCGTCCAGCTCGGCATTTTTCGCCCAGGCCAGATCTTCGCAGGCAGCGCGGCTGCGGTTCCATTGGCCGTTGATGGTGGTGATGCGGCCCAGGATTTTGGCCTCCTGGATCAGTTTTTCGTAACAGAAGATGTAGCGGGGATTGCTGCGGCGCTGGTGGCCGATCTGCAGCAGCTTGCCGGTGGCCTTGGCGGTTTCGACCATTTTCCGGGCATTTTCCAGGGTATTGGACATTTCCTTTTCGCAATAGACATGCAGGCCCGCCTTCATGCCGGCGATGGCATGTTCGGCATGCCAGAAATCCGGAGTGGCGACGATCAGGGCGTCGAGGTCCTTTTCCTTGTCCAGCATTTCCTGGTAATTGGTGTAGGGGGTACCCACATGGCCAAGCTCTTTCTGCCGGCTGAGCTGGCCGGAGACCCGCTTGAGGTTCCAGCTTTCCCAGATATCGCAAACTGCCTTGAAGCAGAGGCCGGAATTTTCCCCCATATTGAGGCAGGCATCCAGCAGTACCTGTCCTTGTGCCCCGGCACCCAGCAGGGCGACATTAATCTGGTCCGGTTTGGCGGCCACGGCGGTCTGTCCTTTGGCCAGGGGCGAGAACATCAGGCCCGCACCTGCGGCCGCGGTGGAACGCAGAAAGGTGCGCCGATTCATACCTTGATTCGTCTTCACATCAGTCATTTGCTACAAACTCCATAATAACTATTCAAACTGTTCTATACTAAATCTAATTATTCACGTATTTGCACTTTGAGGCCTTCCAGCTTGCTGCCGTCCAGGGCGCGGAAGCGGGCACAGGCGGTCCAGTTGCCGCTGCCCTGGGTTACTTTCATCAGCAGGGTATTCCAGCCCTGCTTCAAAGTCACTTCCACCTGGTCCTGGCCTGGTTCCAGTGCGCGAGAGACATTATTACCATGAACGACCTGATCGTTCAACCAGATTTTAACGCCGTCATCGCTGCCGGCCTCCAGCCGGACCTTTTGCTCCTTATCGGACCATACCTTCGTACGCAGGTAAGCGGCCCGGTTGTCGCCGCCAATGGCCTTGTCCAGCTCGGCCAGCCAGGGACGGTTGGCATCGCTGGAAGGCGGCAGGACGGCCCATTTTACGTCTTGGGCATCTGGCTGTTCGGGGGCAAATACGGTATCGAACAAAGCGAGATTGTTCGCGTTGTCTTTGGTATAGGGGCCGGAATATTCCCAGCTCACGATGTAATCGTCGAACCGTTCGGCGGCGTTGATGATATCGCGGGCCTGCTGGCGCAGGGTGTCATTCTGGGTTTGTTTTTCGATCTTCTGCATGACGGCCTTGGCCCGCTGGGGGTCCGTACCCATCAGGGCCTGGGCGAGCTGCACGGCGGCCACTTCGGCTTCCTGCCGCAGAGATTCATTCTCCAGCAGCGATTCCGCCATCGCCAGGCCTTCCCAGGACTGGGTATTGGGCAGATTGGTGACCACCATTTTCTTTTCGTTCTCGTTGGCGGCCATATTTATGGCTTCCTGATAGTGGTTGAGTTTATCCGCCGGCGAGAGATCACCCGCCAGCCCGATCAGCCGCACATAGCCGCGGAAGGCCAAGGCCCGATGCGAAGCGTCTTTGGTGGTTTGGACCACGCCGAGCAAATCCGCCAGGGGTTTGGCGTTGGGCCATTCGCCCAAAGCCCGGATGGCGGCAATCTGCAAGTCGGCCTGATCGCTTTTCAGAGCCTCCCGCAGGACAGGCAGGGCACTATCGGACTGAATCCGGCCCAGCAATTCCAGCAAAGAGGCTTTTACGGATGAATCTTTCACGGAGGGATAGGCCGCCAGGACATCTTTGGCCCGCTGGTTTTCGTCCGGAATTTTCAGCGCTACCGCGGAGGCGGTTTTGACCGCTTCGCCGCGCAGCCGGGCATCCTGGATCTGGATGAGCAGTTCCGTCAGTTTCGCCATATCGTCAGGACCGGCGGCCGTCTTGAGCGTTTTCCAGGATTCCATCTGGATTTCCGGATCGGAATGGGTTGCGGTTTTCAGCAACAGGGGAGCCGCCGACTTGATGTCCCGTTTTTCTATGCTCTTAATCAATTCCACCGCGATTTTGGCGTCGGTTTTGGGTATCTGCGTAAGGATTTCCTTGTCGATATCCGGGCCGCTGAGCATGTAGAGGCTGTCGCGGGCGGTTTGCTGCTCGGCGCCTTTGCGGACGGCAGAGGCCTCGGCCAGCACCGAAACGGAACCGGCATCGCCTACCTGGGCCAGTGCCATCAAGGCCGCCAGCCGCACCGATTCCAGATTGCTGTTAGTTGCCTTGACTACCGATTCTTTGGCGGCCCCATCCCCGCGATCGGCCAGGGAAGCCAGCAACTGCACCTGACCGGCCTCCGGCAGGTCCGGCAAAGCCGCCGCCATCGTCTTGATATTCAGGCCCGGCACTTCCCGCACCAGTTCATTGGCAACGGTTTGAATGTCGGACTGTTCGTTTCGCAAGGCGTCCAGAATTATTTTTTCGGCGTTTTTCGAATCCGCATAGACCATGCCTTTAAAAGCGGCAATGCGAATCGCGGGGGGATAGTCCTGGGCGAACATTTGCTTATAGATTTCCAGAGCTTTGGCATTTTTCTTTTTGGCAGCCAGATCATCGCCGCAGCGCAGATACGCATCGCAAAGGGTCATTTTCTGAGCGTCCGCCGCCGCAGGGATCGCTTTGGCCAGAATAGCGGCAGCCGGCTCGCCGCCGATCTTACCTAGGGCGATAACGGCAGCCGAAGCAATATCCGCGGGGGTATTGCCGTCGCTGATCAGTTGGCCCAGCGGGGCTACCGCATTTTCCGCCCGCCGCTGGCCGAGGGTATTGATAATGCCGATTTTTACATGGCCGTCGGTCTGGTTCAACGCCTGCAATAACGCCTCATCCGCAGCCGGCGATGAAATCCGTTCCAGGGCATAGCGGGCCATATCCGCGGTATCGGGATTTTTGACCATCTCCGCCAATACCGGGACCGACTGTTCGGTGCCCATGATGCTGAGCTGCTTGCAGATGAACTGTTTGGCCGCCAGGGTGGCATCGGACTGCAAAAACTTGAGTAACGATTTTTCGATTTGCTGTAAGGCGGCGGGGGAACCGTAGGAGGCCTTGATAAAATCGTACAATTCCGTCAGGGGGATACGGTCCTGGCCGTATTCATAGGCGGCACAGCGGGGCAGCAACTGGTCCAGCTTGGCTAAATCCGGCTGCCAGGGCAGCGGGGTGGTATCGGCGGCCAGATCCCCGAGGGCAAACTGGATGCCGTCCAGATAATGCTGGAGGATCATGCGGTTCCAGAAGAGGGGGTGGTTGTGGCCGAGCGAGCAGTAGAAAACCCGCCCTTTGCCCAGGGTGCGTACCCAACTGACGGGATAATCCGCTTCGCCGGGACGCAGATCCGCGACCTGATTGGTGGCCGGATCGCTCATGTCCAGGCTCATCAGGACGCGGGCATTTTCCCGCAGCTTCATTTGTTTGATGCGATAGATTTCATCGCTGATCTTGAAGTTTTTCCCTTCAAACGCCTGCATGATGGCGTGTTTGGGATCGTCGATTTTAAAGGCCCAGGTGCCGTCGGCCGTCCAGGGATGGCCGTCAAAGACGCCGCCCATCATCTCCGCCGCTTCCGGCCAGTCGTAAAAATTATCGGTGGCGGCATGAATGCCAATGACCCCTTTGCCGCCTTTGACAAAATCCATCAGGCTCTTGCGCAGTTCGGGATCATCAAAGGTCAGCCGCACGGTATTGTTGAACAGCACCCCATCAAATTGATTCAGGCTGTCCGGCTGGAACACGTTCATATCCGTGCTGGTGGTTACGGCAAAAGCGCCGGTCTTCTGGCCCATGACCTCCAGGGCCTTCTCCACATAGGGGATGGAACTGTGTTGGAAGCCCAGGGTCAGGCTGAACACCAGCAGCTTGCGCGGCTGGGCCGGCTGGACGCGGGCCTTGTCCGGCGCGGCCTGTTCGATCTGCTGGATTTCTTCCGGCGAAACGGCCCATCCGGCCCGGGGCAAAACATACAAACCTACTAGAAGCATCAGGGAGGTTACGACATACTTTTTCCATCTATTCATTTTATTACTCCAGATTGATAAAAATCAGTCCAATTTTCGGGGCCGTTACTGTTCCAACTGTTTGATGCGAATATTCCGGAACCAGATCGGGTGGCCGTGATACTGCAGGCCGATCAGCCCGTTCCGGGCCATATCCTTGTAGGCAATAGTGAATTTATTGGGGGAGCCGTCGGGATTTTTTCCCGCCTGTGTCCACTGGTTCAAATCCATATCGATGACCGGCACTTCATTGAGTACCACGTTAATCTTGTTATCCCGGCAGGTGATGGTATAACGGTTCCACTGGCCGGCGGGTTTGACGGCATTCGTACTGGGAGAAAGACAATCGTAAATCGCGCCGCACTGGCCGTGCGGGGTGCCGTCGCCGGTTTCATGTATCTGGACTTCAATGGTGGTATTGATCCAGTCATTCAGGTCGGCACAGCGTAAAAAGACACCGCTGTTGGCGTCTTGGGACAATTTGAATTCCAGGTCCAGGATAAAATTGCCGAACCGTTCGTTGGTCCAGATATCGCCGCCGCCGCGCGGGCTGAGCAGGCCGCCTTCTTCGACCACCCAACTATCCGGATTGGCCGCCCAGCCGGTCAGATCCATTCCATTGAAGAGCCAGCGCCAGGTGGGATAGCCTAATTTGGCGCTTTCCTGATCGAAATACCGGATACACTGGATAATGTCGGGAATGGAGTTATCCCAGTTGTATTCATATTCAATGGTGAAGACACCCTTGAAATTCTGGCGGTCCAGCTCGGCCAGCATGGCCTTGGTATCGTTTTTGCCGGTTCCCCAGATGACATCGTGGGCATCCATCTGATTGAATTCGTTGACATCCTTAAAGTGCAGAGAGATGATGCGGCCGGAGAGTTTTTTCAAGGCCTCGACCGGATTGACGCCGGAGCGCATCCAGTGGCCGGTATCGGCACAGGCCCCGATGCGTTTGGAACGGCCCTGGCATACCTCCAGCACCTTTTCCGGATTCCAGTAGCCGGAGGGTTTGGGATGGTTGTGCAGGGCGACGTTGATTTCGTATTCATTGCAGAGGCGGTCCACCAGATCAAAGGTCTCGACCGGGGGTTCGGAGGTGATGGTTTCGATTCCCATCTCTTTGGCGAAATCGAAGACCTTGCGGCATTCGGTTTCGTCATTGGGCAATCCGACCACGCCATAGCATACCAGTTGAATGCCGGCGGCGGCCAGTTTTTCTCGGGCTGCCTGGCGGATTTCCGGGGTGGCCATATGGCCGAACGGGGCATCGGGCTTTTCCTTGCTGAAGGACTGGCCGGGGAAGGCCTCGATATAGCTCAGGCCCATCAGCACGGCATTATCCACCGCTTCGCAAAACGTGGCTTTATGGAACGTCCAGGCCTGCACGGCCAGCCGCCAGTTTTCCGGGGCATCCAGAACCGCATGTCCGGCCTGGGCCGGGGCCGCCAGAAAAACCACGGAAAGTGAAATTACTACGAACATTAAAAATACCAAACTCTTACTCATTTTTTTGCACTCCATACTAAAATTTAAAACTTATCCGTTTTGATTCCATTTACATATACCAGGGGCTGCGCGTGGACCGGGCCAAAAGCCGCTGGGCCTCGGGATTGTTCAAAATCTCTTCTTTTTCGGGATCCCAGCGGATGGGGCTTTTGGTCAGCATGGCGATATTCAGCAAATGGCAGATGGTCGCGGTGCGATGACCGATTTCCACGGAGGCCATAGGCTGATTACGGGTCTTGACCGCATCGAGGAAATTGCGATGATGGCCGGGGCTGCGGCCCAGATGAACTTCCTCCGGCCGCAGGGTTTCCTGCAGCAGCGAGGCCGGCTCGGCCTCCAGCAGGCCGCCGTGAATATGGATAAAGATCCAGCCGTCGCTGCCGATGAATTTCAGGCCGCGGGGATCAACGCTGGCGCCGATCATTTTCACTCCGTTGGCATAGGTGCATTCGAAATCATACTTCATATAGGCATCGTACAGGCCGCTTTTGGGCGCCTCGCCTTCAGCCCGCAGTTCCACCGGACCGGTATCATCCGTACCGTTGCCCAACTGGCCGATATCGATGATGTGGGCGCCCCGGTCGGTCATCTCCCCGCCGCCGTAATTGAAAATGAACCGCCACCAGAAATGGCAGCGCCGCTCGGTATAGGGAACCCAGGGAGTCGGCCCCAGCCACATATCATAATCCAGATTCTCCGGAACCGGCATATTGGGAAAGATATTTTCATTATTGATGATTTCCAGGTGGTGCGGGTCGCTGTTGGGCATGTTAATCTGGATGGTATGCAGTTTGCCGATGCGGCCGTTGCGGACCAGTTCGCAGGCAAACCGGACGCTGTGCCGGGACCGCTCATGCGTACCATTCTGCAGAATCCGCCCGTACCGCTGCACCGCCCGGCGTACCGCGATCCCTTCGGCAATGGTATTGACCAGCGGTTTTTCACAATAGATATCCTTGCCGGACTCCGCCGCCGCAATCGTAATCAAGCCATGCCAGTGATCCGGCGTGCCGATGGAAACCGCGTCGATATCCTGCCGGGCCGTTACCTCGCGGAAATCGCGGTATTCCGCACAGCCGTCGCCGCCGCCGGATTTACCCTGCTGGGCGTAAAAATCCTGCACGATTTTCTTCGCCCGCGCCTTGTGATTGGCGTCCACATCGCAGACCGCCACCACCTGCACTTCCGGCTGGTTGAGAAACGCCTGCATGTTGCCGGTCCCCTGGCCGCCCACCCCGATACAGCCCATCACGATGCGGTTGCTGGGAGCCACCGCACCATCCAGGCCCAGGGCACGGCCGGGGATAATCGTAGGAAATCCGATGATGCCGCCGGCAGAGGCCAGGGCAGTACCTTTCAGAAATTGACGCCGGGAAATTTTTTTAGTCATACTTTATATCCTTTTCTTTTCATGATTTTTTACAGCCGCCAGGGACTGCGCATCGCAGTGCCGAGCATCCGGGCAGCGGCCGGGTCGCCGAGTATCTCTTCGGTATCCGGATTAAACCGGATCTTTCTACCTAGCAGCATCGAAATCTGACCCAGATGGCCGGGCGAGGCAGAACGATGCGCCACTTCGCAGGGTGTCAGGGTCGTGCTGCGGGTTTTGATACAATCCAGAAAATTCCGCTGGTGGCCGGGCGAACGATACAGGTTAATCTCATTCGGGCTGAATTTTTCTTCCAGCAGGCTTTTGGGTTCCGCTACCAAAAAGCCGCGATTCACCCACACCCAGCCGTCTTCGCCGATCCATTTGGTCCCTTGGCCGATCTGGTCATAGCCACCGGCCATAATCATCTCCAGGCCGCCGGCATATTTGACAGTAACATAATATCGGGTGGCGGCGTTCCAGAGTCCGCTGGTGGGAAATTCTCCCTTGCCGTCCACTTCGACCGGGCCGGCATAATCCAGTCCCAAACCCCAGTGGGCGATATCGACATGGTGGCCAACCCAGTCCATCAGTTGGCCGCCGCCGTAATCCAGATGCCAGCGCCAGCTCGTATGGAGCCGCGCGGGACAATACGGCTCATAGGGGGCCGGGCCTAACCAGAAATCATAGTCCAGCTCCGGGGGAGGCGGGCAGATGGTTTCCTGACCAGTATTGCCGAAATCGGAAAAGTTGGATGGCATTCCCACTTCCACCCGCCGGACCTTGCCGATGCGGCCGTTTAAAACCAGTTCACAGGCAAACCGGAAATTGCCCACGGAACGCTGCCAACTGCCGGTCTGCCAGACGCGGCCATACCGTTTCACCGCATTACACATGGCCCGGCCTTCCTCCAGGGTATGCGACAAGGGTTTTTCACTATAAATATCTTTGCCGGCCTTCACGGCGGCTATCGCACAAAGGGCGTGCCAATGATCCGGCGTAGCGCAGGAAACGGCGTCAATGTCCCCCCGGGCCAGCAGGTCGCGGAAATCATGGTAGGCTTTGCAATCCTGATTGCCATACACCCCATCGACCCGGTTTTTGGCGTTGTTGAGATGTTTCTGATCCAGATCGCAGACCGCCACCACCTGACAATCCTTTTCATTCAAAAAGGCATTCATATTATCCCCGCCCATCCAGCCTACCCCGATACAGCCCAGCGTAATCCGGTTGCTGGGAGCTGCCGAGCCATCCAGGCCCAGGGCGGAGGAGGAAATCAGATACGGAAATCCGATCGCTCCGGCGGCGAGAGAGGTCTTCTTTAAAAACTGACGTCTCGAGATGGTCTTTTTGTCTTTCATAATCGTATCCTGAAACATCCAACTATCTTATATACGCCAGGGAGACCGCATGGGTCGGGCTACCATCCGGTCCATTTCTTCATCGTTTATCACATGCTCAGTCACCGGGTCCCATTGCAAGGTCCGCTCGGTCTGGAGGGCAATATTCAGCAAATGGCAGATCGTGGCGGTCCGGTGGCCTACTTCCGCCGGCGCCATCGGCAGATTCCTGGTTTTGATGGCCTCGAGGAAATTGCGATGGTGGCCGGGACTGCGGCCCAGATGGATTTCCTCCGGGCGGATGATCTCCTGCAGAAGGGAAGCCGGCTCGGCTTCCAGCCGCCCGCCATGTATATGAATGAAGATCCAGCCGTCGGTACCCTCGAATTTCAGGCCGCGCGGCTGGTCGATACCGCCCAGCATCCGTACCCCGTTGGCATACTCGCATTCAAAGGTATATTTATCGTAGGTGTCAAACAAACCGTTGCGCGGCGCCGAACCTCGCGCGGAAATTTTGACCGGGCCCGAATCATCGGTATCATTGCCCAACTGGGCGATATCAATGATATGGGCGCCGCGGTCGGTCATCTCTCCGCCGCCGCATTCCAGTATGTAGCGCCAATAAAAATGGCCGCGCCGGCGGGTATAGGGATACCAGGTCGTGGGGCCTAGCCACAGATCGTAATCCAGTCCCGCCGGAACCGGCATGGGCGGCTGGGGGCCGATGGCAATCTGATTATCTACCGGCATATTGATGCGAATCGTGTGCAATTTACCAAGACGGCCATTGCGGACCAGTTCGCAGGCAAACCGGACACTGCTGCCGGAACGCTCGTGACTGCCCGTCTGCAAAACCCGCTTATATCGTTTTACCGCCTCGCAAACGGCCCGGCCTTCCGGGATGGAATTCACCAGCGGCTTCTCGCAATAGATGTCCTTGCCGGCCTTGGCGGCGGCGATGGAAACCAGGCCATGCCAATGGTCGGGCGTGCAAACCGTGACCGCGTCGATATCCGCGCGGGCCAGCAGTTCGCGGAAATCGTTATAGCCGTCGCAGCCCTTGTAGGTGCCGTCAGCCTTTTGCTGGGCATAATATTGTTCCGCACGTCGGCGGGCGGGATTGCGGCCGGCGGTCGTACTGCCGGCAAATTGGTAGAGCATGTCATAATCGTCACTGCCCTCGTTGACATCACAGATTGCGACCACCTGGACATCGGGCTGTTCCAGAAACGCCAGCATATTCCACGTCCCCTGCCCCCCGGCTCCGATGCAGCCCATGACGATGCGATTGCTGGGAGCCACCGTGCCATCCAGTCCCAAGGCGGAAGAGGGAATGATATACGGGAAACCTATCGCGCCGGCGGCGGCCAGCGAGGTCTTCTGCAAAAATTTCCGTCTGGATATCTTCATGGCATGTTCCTTTTTAAAAGTCTTACCATAGCCATTCTTTTCTATCCGATATTCCACGGGCTGCGGCGCGAGCGGGCAAGCAAACGATTCCCTTCCTCACAGTTGGTGAACTGTTCCCGCACCGGGTCCCAGTGCAGGGGCAGGCCCAGTTGATACGCCAGGTTGCCCAGGTGGCAAACGGTAACGGACCGGCAGCCGGTCTCCACATCACAGATAGGTTTGTTGCGGGTGCGGATGGCCTGGAGCCAGTCGGTATAATGATTATCACTTTCGTATAAGTGGATCTCATGGGGGCCTATAACCTGCCGCATCAGACTATCCGGCCAGGTTTTCAGGTAGCCCCGGTTCACTTCCACCTTTCCTTCCGTTCCGGTGAACAGGGTTCCGTTGGCCTCATCGCGGGTCATGGTCACACCATTGGCATATTTGTAGGTCAGTACTTTATAGTCTTTGCCGTCCGGCGGGATGATCTCCACCGGCCCGCTTTCATCCATCCCCAGGCCCCACTGGGCAATATCAAAATGATGGGCGCCCCAGTCCGTCATGCCGCCGCCGGAATAATCCCGGTAATTCCGCCAGTTGGGATAGATATCGATGCTGATATGCGGGGCCAGTTCCGAATGAAAGGGCCGCCAGGGGGCCGGTCCCAGCCACCGGTCCCAGTCCAGATAATCCGGCACCGGTTCCGCTGGCAGGTAACATTCTTCCGAGGGGCCGCCGATGTTCACGGTAACCGTTTTCAACTCTCCAATATAACCGTTCCGCACCAGCTCGCAGGCAAACCGGAATCCCGACATGGATCGCTGCATACTGCCGGTCTGAAACACCCGGCCATAACGCCGGACCGCCCAGACCATCGACCGTGCCTCAGCAATCGTCAGGGAGAGGGGTTTTTCACAGTAGATATCTTTGCCGGCCTGGGCGGCCTCAATCACCGGTATCTCGTGCCAATGGTCGGGGGTGGCAATGACTACCGCGTCAATATCATCCCGTGCCAGCAGTTCCCGGAAATCGTGGTAGGCGGCACATTCCATTTTAATCGATTGGCCGGCGTAATGGTTTTGGGTAATCTCCTTGGCAC
>JAKJEP010000003.1:29063-38031 GCA_022705365.1 Planctomycetota bacterium
TCAGGTTATCTACATCGCTTACCGCCAAAACCTGCGTGCCGGGCGTATTCAGGAAAGCGTACAAAAGTCCGGTTCCCTGTTTCCCCACCCCAATAAAACCGAGGGTAATCCGGTCATTGGGGGCAACAGTCCCTGTCCTGCCTAAGGCAGAAGAGGGAATGAGCTGGGGAAAACCAATCGCTCCCACAGCGGCGGCCAGGCTATTTTTCAAAAAATCACGACGATTTCCTTTCACCTTGCATTTTTTGGGCATCCGGGATTACTCCAAAATCTAGCGCAATATCATTTCTACAGACCTATGCGTACTTATAATGATTCAAAACCGGGCATGACGTTAGGTCAAAACTGGGAAGAACACAATCCGGTTGGCCCAGGATTCGATTTATTCATCAAACGAGGCGTCAAAGGCTCTTTTGGACGGTTCAAAATCAACGGAACGAACAAATTCACAGGCCTCCAGGGCGCCGTGCTCGCGATCCATCCCGCTGTCTTCCCATTCGACCGAGAGAGGACCGTCATAGTTGGCACGGTTCAAGGCGCGAATGATTTCCTCAAAATCAACTCCGCCCCGTCCGAGCGAGCGGAAATCCCAGCCTCTGCCGGCCTGACCAAAATTCAGATGGGAGGCCAGAATCCCGCTGCGGCCGTCCAATTGCAAAGCGGCATCTTTCATGTGCACATGATAAATCCGATTGGGAAATTCATTGATAAAACAGGCCGGATCAACCATTTGCCAATGCAAATGGCTGGGGTCAAAATTAAATCCGAAGGTCTCGCGGCCGCCGACAGCTTCCACCGCCCGTTTGGCAGTGATAATGTCAAAGGCAATCTCGGTCGGATGCACTTCCAGGGCGAACTTGACACCGCATTCATCAAAAACGTCCAGAATCGGATTCCACATCTTGGCAAAATAGGCAAATCCAGCATCAACCATCTCGTCGGAGACGGGGGGAAAACTATATAACATATGCCAGATGGATGAGCCGGTAAAGCCGTTGACCACCTTGATCCCCAGATTTTTGGCGGCCCGGGCGGAATTCTTCATCGCCTCGACGGCCCATTCCCGTTTTTTCTTGGCATTGCCGGCACATTCCGCCGGGGCGAACATATCCGTCCGCGAATCATCGTTCGGGTCACATACCAGTTGTCCGGCCAGGTGATTGCTGATGGCGAAAAGCTGGAGGTCATTTTTCTCCAGGATCGCCAACTGCTTTTTGCAATAAGCCTTATCCTTGGCGGCCTTGGCGACATCCATATGGTCGCCCCAGCAGGCCAGTTCCAGGCCGTCGTAGCCCCAGCCGGCCGCCTTTTCCGCTAAAACTTTCAATGGTAAATCCGCAAATTGTCCCGTGCAAAGTGTTACTGGTCTAGCCATAATTCTTCTCCAAATCGTAAGTTACGGTTTTGTACTATCTACACTTAACGTTTCATTTTGGTCCATTTGGACTTGCTCTTGGCACTGGTCAGCAGGGTATCAATAAACAACATGCCCCGCAGACCGTCGTCCACCTTCGGAAAATCATTTTCCAGATCCGTCGGCTTGGTCTTGGCCAGATGTGCCCGCAGCGTATCGGCGAAATTGCAGTAGGTATTGGCAAACGCCTCGATAAAGGCTTCCGCATGGCCCGAAGGTAGCCGGGTGGCCCGGGCAGCGGCCTTACTCTTGGCGGCGATATAGCCGTTGCCGCGACGCCAGACCTGCAAGGGGCTATCCGCTTCTTTCACATATAAATAGTTGGGATGCTCCTGATGCCATTCCAGGCTCTTGTTCTCACCATAAATCCATATGGCCAAACCGTTTTCCTCACCGATGGAAATCTGGCTGGCGTGGAGCACACCCCGGGCGCCGTTATTAAAATGAAGCAGGCAGTTGCCGTCATCATCCAGGCGGCGGCCCTTTACGAAGGTGGTCAAATCTGCACATATCTCCGTGATTTTCAGGCCGGTTATGTATTCCGAGAGATTTTCGGCATGGGTCCCGATATCGCCCATGCAGCCGGCCCCGCCGCTCTGCTTGGGATCGGTTCGCCAGGAGGCCTGCATCTGCCCGGTCTTCTCAATCGCGGTCGCCAGCCACCCCTGCGGGTAGATCACTACGATCTTGCGGATATTGCCCAGATCCCCCTGCCGCACCATATCCCGTGCCAGCTTGACCATCGGATAGCCGGTATAATTGTGCATCAGACCGAAAACCTTACCGGTTTTGGTGACGATTTTCTTCAAATCGCGGGCTTCCTGCACATTCAGCGTCATCGGTTTTTCGCACATAACATGGAATCCGGCCTGCAACAGGTCCCGGGCAATGGGAAAATGCCAGTTATTGGGCGTCGTCACCGCCGCAAAATCGATTCGATCTTCCGCCGGCAGCTTTAGTTCCTTTTCGATCATCTCGGTATAAGTCGAATACACCCGTTTGGCATCCAGGCATAATTCCTGCCCCATCTGTTTGGATTTATCCGGATTGATATCGAAGGCACCCGCCACCAGCTCAATCCCGCCGTCCAGCCGGGCGGCCTTGCGATGCACTTCCCCAATAAAAGCTCCCGGTCCGCCCCCTACCATACCCATCCTCAGTTTGCGATTCAGCTTCATGTTTTTTTCCTTTCGCAAAAAATTCCGGTTTATTCCTTTACGTCAATATAAATTCATGTGAAACAGCGAGTTAAAATTAATCGAATGCGGCTGGTCGCAGATGCCTTAACCTGATGAAATGACTAAGTTTAATCATTCGTGAATATAATTCAATATAATTCCGACTCCCTTCCTCTTTTTCAATGGCTTCTTCCATGCAAAAGATTCATCACCAGCATACATCCATCCTGAGATTCTGGCCGCTTAATTCTGCACTTTCCAGTAATTTTGGTTGACAATACCTGAAAAAAAACGGTTAATCTACCAAAATTAGCCATTGGTAAATTTTATACAAAAATTTCCCATGAAAAAAACATCCAAAGTACAGCCTGCGATTTTTTACGATGTGGACCGGACCTACCGGGCCGACTCCTGTGAACCGCTGCGGAAAGCCAAGGAAAGAGGGGAGCTGGCCCATGCCGCCTTTGCCCGCCGGAGTTATCCGGGGTACAGGCTGCCGCCTAAAATCATGCCGGAACTCTGCGTCGCCTGTGTGTGGGATGCCAAACAGGATCAAACCTGGGGTCTGCCGATGCACCGTAACGAGGGGATCGAACTGGGTTATCTGACCCGCGGGAAACTGGATTTCATCGTCGAAGAAAAATTATACAAACTCAAGAGCGGCGCTCTGACCGTAACCCGGCCCTGGCAGCCGCACAAAGTGGGCGACCCGCTGGTCCATGCCAGCCGCATGCACTGGCTGATTCTGGATGTCGGGGTCCGCCGGCCCAATGAGGCGTGGAAATGGCCCAACTGGTTTACGTTCTCTCCCGGCGATTTGGCCCGCTTGACGGAATTGTTGCGCTATAACGAACAGCCGGTCTGGCAGGCCAATGAACGGATCGAACGCTGTTTTGAAAATATCGCCGAATATGTCAGCACCGGCCAGCCGGAACAGGTCCAGACGCGCTTGCAGCTCAACATCAACGAATTGTTTCTGGAAGTGTACGAGATGCTCCAGGAGCAGGACATTCAGCTCGATTCCCATCTGGCCACCACCAAGCGCAATGTCGAGATGTTTCTGGAAGCCCTGCCCAAACATATCGATTACCCCTGGACGCTGGAGTCCATGGCCAAACACTGCGATCTGGGCCGCTCCCGCTTTACCCACTACTGCCGGCAGATCACCAACATGTCCCCCACCGAATACCTGATCCATTGCCGCATCGAAGCGGCCAAAAAAATCCTGAAATTCCACCCCGACAGAAAAATTACCGAAATCGCCTTTTCCTGCGGATTCGAATCCAGCCAGTATTTCGCCAATGTCTTCAAACGCTACGTCGGCTGCTCCCCCAAGCTGTTTCGCGCCGGGTAACTACCAGGGACATCAGGAAAGGCCGGATTTTTTCATCATATCCCGCAAATGTTCGAGTTCTTTCCGGAACCGTTCCTTCATTTTTCCATTCGCCGGATCATCCCCATCCGTGTTGTTTGTTGTCCCTTCTTTTTCCGGTTCTCCAGGTTGCTGGAGTTCGGTTTCCGGAATCTGGCTTTGCTGCCTCCAGCCCCGGTCCCTCGGCTGCAGTGGTTCCTGGATTTCTGCCAATACGATGCGAAGCCGATCGGTCTCCCGCTGATATTGCTGTTGGAGCAGCGCCAGTTTTTCTTCCGCCTGCTGCTGAAGCTGGGATACCTGCTGTTTCGCTTCCTCCTGGATGCGTTCATATTCCTTCTGGTAATATTTCTGCTCATACAGCCGGGCCTCCTCCTGCTGCTGATATTTCCGGTTGGCTCCGGCCAGTTGATCTTTCAACACATCATATTTGTCAGACCAGTTCTGCTGAACATGCTGTAGCCGTTCCCGAACCTCCTGCAGCTCGTTTTCTTTTTGTTGGCAGGTATTTTTCTGCTGTTGAATTTCTTCTTCCAGCCGGCAGCGCTGCTGGTTCCAAACCAGAATGCGCTCTTCCAGCAGGTCATGCGCCTTGGTCCGCGACTCCTCTGCCAGCCGGACCTCTTCCTGCCGCTGATGCAGCTCCTCCTCCAGCCGCATCCGCTCCGTTTGCCAGGCTTGGGTTTTCTGTTCCAATTCCTGTCGGGTATCCGCCAGGGCTGTTTCCAGCACCTGCCGGCGGTTCGCCCATTCCTGGCCTTCCTCCTGCAGGGTTTTATGGATTTGATCCAGGTCTTTCTGTACCAGGCAGCGCTGGGCGGTTTCCCGTTGCAGTTGTGTATGCAGGGTAGCCTTCTCTGCCGCCCAGTGCTGACGGGCGTTTTGAAATTCCCGCTGCTGCTGTTGCCAGGCCTTCTCCAGCTCCCCACGCCGCATCTGCTCCCGCTGCCATTGGGCAGCGATGGTCCGCTGCTCGGTTGCGAAGGCTCGTTTTTGCTCTTCGCACCCCTTCCGTGTTTGGGCCAAAACCCGTTCCGCATGATTCCGCGCTGCAATCGTACCCTGCAAAACAGTATGGATATGAAGAAGCTGATTGGTGCTTTGCACCAAACGGTCCTTCAAGTCCCCATTGATCCGGCGTAGGGTTTCTTCGTTCTCACTGTGCCGGGTCAATTCCTCCATCAGTTCCTTCCAATTCATACTATTTCTGCCTCTCTTTATCGGAATCCTTCTCAGAGCCTGCCGTTAAAAAGTATAGATTTACATATCTTCCTTATCGACAAAGAATTGGAGGCAATTTACTTGCATTTTGGGGTTATCTATGAATAATTCATGGTTGTTTTACGTTGGGGTTCCAGCCCCAAAACCCTGTCACGATAACCTCCCGCCAGCCGGCGAAAGGGCTTTTCAGGGCAGACGGATGGAATGCGGGGATGGGATTGGAATGATTTAACTATCTTTGCGAGAAACAGTTATGACGGAAATGCTGGTAAAAGGGAAGGAAGAGGCGTTTGCGGCCTTGCGGCAGAACCTGCAGAGCGTGATCTACGGGAAGGCGGAGTGTATCGATATCCTGCTGATTGCGATGCTGGCGGGGGGGTCGGTGCTGCTGGAGGACATCCCCGGGGTGGGTAAGACCACGCTGGCCAAGGCCCTGGCCCGGAGCATCGACGCCGATTTTCATCGGATTCAGTTCACCCCGGACCTGCTGCCGGCGGACATCCTCGGTTCGTCGGTGTACAACCCGGTCAGCGGGTCGTTTGATTTCCGGCGGGGTCCGATTTTCTGCCATATCCTGCTGGCCGATGAGATTAACCGGGCCTCGCCGCGGACGCAGTCAGCCCTGCTGGAGGCTATGAACGAATCGCAGGCGACGATCGAGGGGCAGAGTTATAAGCTGGAGCAGCCCTTTATGGTGCTGGCGACGCAGAATCCGGTGGATTTTCACGGAACCTATCCGCTGCCGGAGGCGCAGTTGGACCGGTTCCTGGTGCGGCTGGATATCGGCTATCCGTCGGCGGAGGTGGAGGTCGATATCCTGCAATCCTATACGCACGACCATCCGCTGGAGCGGGTGGCGCCGGTGCTGGATCTGAAACAGGTGCGGCGGATGCAGGAAGAGGTGCAGGGGGTGCATGTGGATCCGTCGCTGTCGGGATATATTGTCTCGATTGTGAAGGAAACACGGGAGGAGTCGCATTTGATGCTGGGGGTCAGTCCCCGCGGCTCGATCATGCTGTCGCGGGCGGCGCAGGCGGCGGCGTATTATGCCGGCCGGGATTATGTAACGCCGGACGATATTCAGCGGCTGATTCCCTATGTGCTGCCGCACCGGGTCTTGCTGACCTCGAAAAGCCGCTTTGACGGGACGACCAAGGGGCAGGTGATCGAGGATATTCTCTCGCGGATTAAGGTACCGACATGAAGATTCGGGGTTTGGCCAATCTGAATCGCTGGCGGCGGATGATCGAACATTTTTATCTGTCGGAAGCCGCCAAGCTCATACTGGGGGGAGTCATTATGGCGGGGGCCTTGACGCTGGCGCTGCCGGAATATCAGATTTTGACCTCCCTGATCTGTATTTTACTGCTGGGATCCCTGGTGGGAGTGATTGTGCGGCCGAAGATTCGGGTGACGGGGCAACTGCCGGATAAAATCATCGCGGGCAAAGAGGTCATGGTGCGGTATCAACTGACCAATGAATCACATTTTCCGGCGTATGAAGTATCGCTGGGATTTACGGAATTGCCGCGTGCCATGCAGATGTCGGGGCCGGATCGCTGTCTGTTTAGTTTGAAGGCGGGCCAGACGAAACCGTTCGATATCCATTTTACGGTCTTGCGGCGGGGATGTATGAGATTCAGGAGCCGTGTGCCTACTCGACCTTTCCGTTCAATCTCTACCGCAACCGGCTGCGGGGCCAGCGGCGGCGAACGAAACCGGTCCTGGTGCTGCCGGACTATCATCCCCTGCAGCGGCTGGAAGTGGCGGTGGACCCGCGGTATCAGCCGGGCGGGATTGTGCTGGCCAGCAAAGTGGGAGAATCGCCGGAGTATATCGGCAACCGCCCGTTTCAGGCCGGGGATTCGCCCCGGAAGATCGATACGCGGGCCTGGGCGCGGCTGGCAATACCGGTGGTGAAGGAGTATCACGAGGAATATTACTGTCATGTGGCCGTGGTGCTGGATACGCATATCACCAAAAGACGCATTCCCAAACGGAGCGGCTATCCCAATTTCGAGGCGGCGGTGAGCCTGACGGCCTCGATTGCCGATTGGCTGTCGCGGGATGAGAGGATTATCGACTTTTTCGCGGCAGGTCCCGATTTGTATGTGTTCCGCAGCGGGCGGCACACCGCCCATTTTGAAAATCTGCTGGATATTCTGGCCAGCGTGGGCCACTGCCACAGCAATCCCTTTGAAGTGATTACCCCGGCGCTGGAAGAGGAGCTGACCCAGACCTCGTCGGTGGTTTTTGTCCTGCTGGACTGGGATGAGCACCGGGAGAAGCTGCTGCGTCTGGCGGTGAACGCGGGCTGTCACGTACGGGTGTTTATCGTCCGGGACCGTCCGGTTTCGAAGTCCTTTGCCGAGGCCCAGGGCTGGGCGGGGCAGTTCCAGGTTTTTGCCTCGGAGACGATTCGCCAGGGGAGGGTGGAGCGGCTATGAAAGGCCAGCGGTTTTTCGCCTTGCTTTTGGTGCTGAATATTGCGGCGGCGCTGGCCTACGCCAGCCGGAATGTGTTCATGCCGGGCATGCTGGTGGCCGTGGGACTGGTGGGTTTGTTCGGCCGGTGGCATTGGGAGATGCGCAACTCGCGCCGGGTGATCCTGTTTCTGCTGGTGACGCTGGCGTTTGCGGCGAAATACCGCCTGACTACGCCGGTAGAAGAGATGCGGATGGAGCGGTTTTTCGGGCATCCGCAGTGGACGCCGCAGACGGAATGGCTTCTGGGGCTGATCGTAGTGCATTTTTTTCTAAAGCCCCGGAAGGCGATTCTGAATGCGATTCCGTTTGCGGGTCTGTTGGCGGTATTCACGACCGGCCTGATTTATGAGCGGTATGAGGCGGGGGTGATGTTCCGGATTTTCGCGATCAGCTATATCGGGCTGATGATTTTTTATTATAACAGTCTGCGGGAGCCGATGGGTACGGTTTCGGCGGGGGATTTCGGCCGGCGGCAAGCGGTACTACTGCTGCTGTTGTCGATCGCACTGGCGGGCGGCTGGCTGATCGGGACACGCTGGACCAGCAACCAGCTCGAAGTGGAAAGTTTGCTGAACCGGCTGGAAGCGCCGAATTTGATTCAGCGGATGTTTCAGGAGGAAAGGGGAACGGTAGAATTCAGCAGCGAAGTCCGGCTTGAAAGTATCAAGCGGATTCATCAACGAGGCGGCAAAAAGGTGGCGCTGCATGTGTTTAGTAAAAGTACCCCCGGGTACCTGCGGGCGGCGGCCTTTGAGACGTTTGAAAACAGCCGCTGGAACACGGACGCGGAAGTCCAAATCCTGGAGCCGGCGGAGACGGCGGTGGAGCATTTGGAACTGCCTTATGACAGTGCGGTTTTTGTCCCCTATGCGGCGGACTCCCGGCAGTGGCAGACGCTGGATATCTGGCCGTCCACCCGGCTGAGTGCCGGAATGCTGGCCCCGCTGGGGACGGCGGTATTTCAGGCGCCGGTGGAATCCATCCTCCACTATGAAAATGACGCCTATGATTCGCCCGACTTGTACAGCGGTATCGCGGCCGCCGGGGCAGGAGTATCTCCAGAGGTGCCTCCAGCTTCCGGAGGATATCGATGGGCGCATCGAGCAACTGGCGGAGGAGCTTTTCCGGGATTGCCGGCCCGGCACGGCGGGGAAAATCGCGGCGGTGGTTTCCTATTTTAACGCGAATTATACCTATCATCTGGGAGTGAAGGTCCCGCGGCATCAGGATCCCCTGACCTATTTTCTGCTGGAGAAACCGGCGGCCCACTGCGAGTATTTTGCGGCGGGCGCAGCCA
>JAKJEP010000400.1 GCA_022705365.1 Planctomycetota bacterium
TTCAGGACCCGCAGCGGCCCGTACCCCCCTTCCAGATTCAGAATCCTAAGCATGGTCCTCTCCCAGATAAACGCGAATCACATCCGGATTTCTCTGCACCTCGTGCGGCGGGCCTTCGGCTATTTTCTGTCCCTGGTCCAGAACCACAATATCGTCCGAAATATTCATTACCAGAGACATATTATGCTCGACAATCAGGCAGGTAACGCCCTGATTGCGGATTTTCACGATCAGCTGGGCCAGCTTCTGGGTCTCGTAAATATTCAGGCCCGCCGCCGGTTCGTCCAGCAGCAGCAGGGCCGGTTCGGCCGCCAAAGCCCGCGCCAGCTCCACCAGCCGCTGCTGGCCGAAGGACAGATTGGCGGCGATTGCATGGGTCAGCTTCTGCAGCTCCAGCCCCTGGAGAATCTCCAGCGCTTTGTCTTCCATTTGCCGGGTTTCCCGCCAGGTATGGGGCAGATTCAGCATCCCGGCCAGAAAGCCGCAACGGCTCCGCGGATGCCGGCCCACCATGACATTCTCCAGCACTGTCATCTGGGGAAACAGCTTGGTGGTCTGGAAGGTGCGGGAAATCCCCAGGCAGGCAATCGCATGCGGCGGCCGGGCGGTAATCGGCCGGCGGCGGAAGAGGATCTTCCCGCTGTGCGGGGCAATCGTGCCGGCAATCAAATTCAAAAGCGTGCTCTTGCCCGCCCCGTTGGGTCCGATGAGGGCTTTGATCATACCCGGATACACGGTAAAATTCACCGTCTTTACCGCGTGCAGACCGCCGAAAAACCGGTTCAAATCAATGGTTTCCAGCAGGGCCTCAGGCATGGCTCCTCCGCGAGAAAAAAGACATCATCCTCTGCCGCGACGGCATCCGCAATACTCCCTGCGGGGCAAACAGCATAATGGCAATCAGAATCGCGCCGAAGACGGCATCGTCATACGAACCAAACAAGCCCCGCAGCGACAGAAAATTCAACAGGATCCCCATCAGCAGCGCCCCCCAGAGGTTGGCCATCCCCCCCACGGCCACAATCGCCAGATACCGGACCGACTTCATAACCGTCACTTCCGATGGACCGATACTGCCGTTGTAGTGCGTGAGAAAAATCCCTCCCAGCGCCGCGAACAGAGCGCTTAGGATAAAGGTGGAAAGTTTATAGCGAAAGATATTCACGCCCAGGGAATGGGCCGCCTCCTCATTCTGATGAATAGAACGCAGTGCCCGGCCGACCCGGGAGTGGACCAGATTGATGGACAGAATCATGACCAGCACTACAAAAAACCAGGCCAGATAATAGCTTTCGATCCGGAAGGCCGGCCGGCCGTTAATCTCCAGACCCGCCGGAAACCGGAAGGGCGGCACATTGGAAATCCCGTCGGCCTGCCCGAAAACCTCGGCCCCCAGCACCACGCGATACACAATCAGGCCGAATCCCAGGGTCGCCATCGCCAGATAGTGTCCCTTGAGCCGCAGGACCGACAGACCGATCAGCAGCGCAATCAGGGCGGTGACCAGCAGGGCGGCGATCCCGGCCAGCCAGGGAGAAAAAGACAGAACCGGTACGCCGTACAGGTCCTGCCGCTGGCTGACCATCCCGGCCGAACGCAGCCAGCCCATCCAGGCGGAACTGCCATACGCCATCAGATTGCAAGTCGTCAGAACGGCGGAGGTATAGCCCCCGATGGCGAAAAATCCCGCATGGCCCAGCGATACCTGGCCGGCATACCCCATCAACAGGCATAACCCCACCACCACCAGCGCATAAAAGGCGGACATGGTGATCTGGGTCATATAAAAGGTTTTATCGAGGGCCGAGAGCAGCACCTGAAGCAGAATCACCAGCATGATCACCAGGAGAACCGGTATGTGTTTGCCCAAATGCATCCTCATACCCTCAAGGCAATCGACTCTTTGCGAGTGAACAGCCCGCCCGGCCGGAACACCAGAATCAGCAGCAGAATCACCAGGGAAACCGCTTCCTTATAGGCAGACGGAAACTGGCTGACCATGAACGCTTCCAATATCCCCAGCAGCAGCCCGGCGATAATGGCGGCCATGCTGTCACCCAGCCCCCCCAAAATGGCTACGGTAAATCCCTTGATGGCCAGCGAAGCGCCCATATCATACTGCGTCTGCGATATCGGAGAGACGACACAGCCGGCCAAAGCCCCGATCCCGGCACTGAGAACAAAGGAAAATGTAACCATCCAGCGATCGTTGATACCGCAGAGGCAGGCCGCCATGCGATCATCGGCGCAGGCCCGCATCGCCCGTCCGGTCAGCGTGAAACGAAAAAAGAGGGTCAGGCCCGCGACAATCACGGCACTGATCCCCAGCACCCAGAGGACCTGCGGGGAAATATGGGCGCCCAGCAGCGGAATACTCGTAACCTCCGTACCGGTAAAATACGGCAGGGACCGGACCTTTTCGTCCCAGAGCAGGAACATGGCCTCCCGGATCACAATCGACAGGCCGATGGTAATCACGATCAGACGCAAAACCGAAGCGTTGCGAACGCGCCGGATGAATATCAGTTCGATCAGCCCGCCCACGACCGCCGTCAGCAGCACCGCCGCCGCAATCGCCAGCGGCAGCGGCAGCAGCGGCAGCAGGCTGATAGCGATCATGGCGCCCAGAATAAGAAACTCACCCTGGGCAAAATTAATAACGCCGGTCGCATTGTAGATGATATTGAAACCGATGGCCACGATGGCATAGATACTGCCCACCGTAATTCCGGAGAAGCCATATTGTATAATCTGGGGAAAACTCATGAAATCTCACTCACGCTGTCAGGTCGGCGGCCGTTACTGGTTGTCATAGATCGCGAATTTTCCCTCTTTCACCGTCAGCATCTCAAAGGCATCCATCCCCAGGCCATTGTGGTCCCCGGCGGAAAGATTGAATATCCCGGCCGTACCCACCAGGCCCTGCAGGTTCTCCATGGCATCGCGGACCTGGTCCCGATCGGCGGAACCGGCTTTTTTGATCGCCTCCGTTAACATCAGGATCGCATCATACGCATGGCCGCCGAAGGTACTGACATTTTCCTGGTACTTCGTTTCATAGTCCTGCTTATAAGCCATCAGGAGGGATTTCTGGGGATGGCTGTCGGGTAAAACGTCAGCCACCAGCAGACGCCCGCAGGGGAACAGGGTGCCGTTGGCCGCCTCGCCGCCCGCCTCCACATATTTGATGTTCCCGAAACCGTGGCTCTGGAACAAAGGAACATCCAGACCGATCTGCTTCATGTTTTTAG
>JAKJEP010000401.1 GCA_022705365.1 Planctomycetota bacterium
CCGCAGCCAGTCATCGTAGCCTCCCACATACTCCTTCACGACACCGCCGCCTTCCAATACGAAGGTGCTGGTAACTACGTTGTTCAAGAACTCCCGGTCGTGGCTGACCAGCAGAACCGTTCCGGCATAGTCCAGCAGAAATTCCTCCAGCAGGTCCAGCGTTTCGATATCCAGATCGTTGGTCGGCTCATCGAGAACCAGCACATTGGAAGGTCGTATAAACAGACGGGCCAGCAGCAGACGGTTGCGCTCCCCGCCGGAAAGATTGGCCACCGGATTGCGGGACTGGGTGGGCGTAAAGAGAAAATCCTGGAGATAGCCGATAATATGGCGGGGTTTGCCGTTGATATAGACGGTTTGGTTCCCGTCGGCGATATTCTCATATACGGTTTTTGCATCATCCAACTGGGCATGGAGCTGATCAAAATAGGCAATCTCCAGATTCACCCCATGCCGGACGCTGCCGCATGTGGCCTGCAACTCGCCCAGCAGCACCCGCAGCAAAGTTGTCTTGCCGGAACCGTTGGGACCGATGATTCCGATTTTGTCTCCGCGCAGGATCGTAGTGGAAAAAGCGGAGATAATGGGCCTTTCGGGGGTATAGGCAAAGGAAATATCCCTGGTTTCGATGACCTTCCGGCCGGAGGACTGGGCTTCATTCCTCTGCATCCGCACGGGACCGGAAATCTCTTTCCGCTGGGCACGTTCCCGCCGCATCTGAATCAAGGCCCGGACCCGCCCCTCGTTGCGGGTGCGGCGGGCCTGAATGCCGGTGCGAATCCAGACCTCTTCCTGGGCCAGCTTTTTATCGAAGAGGGCCTGTTCCGTTGCCTCGGCCTCCAGGGCGGCCTGCTTCCGCTTGAGGTAGGTTTCATAATCGCAGGCAAAACTGCGAAGCTGCCCGCGGTCCAGCTCGATAATCCGGGTCGAAAGCTTTTTCAAAAAAGCACGGTCGTGGCTGACAAAAACCAGGGTTCCCGCAAAATCAGCAAGAAAATTCTCGATCCATTCAATTGCCTCGATATCCAGATGATTGGTCGGCTCATCGAGCAGGAGGATATCCGGGTCACAGACAATGGCCCGCGCCAGCAGGACCCGCCGTTTCATCCCGGCGGACAGGCTGGCAAACTCCGCATCGGCATCCAGCTTCATCTTTTCGATAATCACCTCTACCCGGCGGTTCATCTGCCAGCCGTCCTCCCGATCCAGCTCGTGATGCAGCTTATCCAGCCGCCCCAGCAGCAGCTTATCCTGCGGCTTGCCTGCCAGGTCGTGGCTGAGCTGATGGTATTGGGCCAGCAGTTCACCGCGGGATCCCAGACCGGTCGAGATCTGATCAAAGACAGTACTCGTCAGGGTGTTGGGGACTTCCTGCTCCAGGGCGGTCACGGTAAGCTGGGGCGCCCGCGACAATACGCCGCTATCCGGCTGCAAGCGGCCGGCAATCAGCTTCAGGAAAGTGGTTTTGCCCACCCCGTTGCGGCCGATGAGGCAAATCCGTTCCCCCGGCTCAATCTGCAGGTTCATATGTTCCAACAAGGGCGGTCCGCCAAACCCCACACTCACATCCTGCATTCCCAGTAAAGCCATATTGCCTGCCTGTCTTTTCGCTGAGCCTCTTCAGCCGGTTTAAAATGGCAAAATATACACTATTCCCCCTTGTTGATAAATCACAAATACTATCTGAGTGCCAGATTTGACGCTGGCGTCTATAAATGCATTAATAATAAGTAAATACGAAATATCAGGGATAAACTACACGATGAATTTTCTTGCATCTCAAAAATACGTGTCATATTTGAGGGTAATTCCAATATAGTCATAAATTACCAAAATATAAATACTTATGTATCTATTTGCCTTTTATTGTCCGATAATAGTTAAGTTTTTACATAGATAACACGAAAAAGTAAATTTGGTACTACCATTTTTATTTATATATTTTATTTTTTTTCTGTTGACATAAATAAGACGATGTACTACCATAGCGTTAGTGTAATCCGTTATTACGCGACAAAGGAATATTAGGAAAGAAGTGTTACGATTAAGGAGATGGTCATGAGGAAACGAGTCGGAGCATTTAGTTTTGTAGTTCTGGTGGGTCTGTTGTCTGTTTCAATGGGTGCAATACAATCCATAAACGTCAACTATATTGACAGCAGCTATACCGCCGCTGGCGGGGCTTTAACGCTTTCAGATGCGGCTGATGTAGTGGTTGAAGATACTTCAGGAAATCAGACCACCTATGCCAATGGTTCATTTACTATGGCTACGACCCTGGCATCAGATTTGTCGGCTGGTGGATTGGCCTACGGCAGTTTTACCGGCGGCTCGCTGGACTTCTGGGATAGTGGTGCCAATAGCTTGCTGTCAGGAAATGTTCAGACATTAAACTTGACAGAGGTTTTTAATAATATGGGTATCCTGGCTGGTGAGGGCCAATTCGTAGTAACCGGCGGTAGTTTGGCCGGTGATTTTGCCCTGCCCTTTGGTGATATTGTTCAAATCACGTTTCAGGTTTCCCCTCCCACGTTGAGTGATTTTTCTGCGGACTTCAAGGGTATTTCCAATCTCACAATCACCCCGGTACCCGAACCGGCTACGATAGGATTATTTACCCTCGGCAGTCTCTTCCTCATCAGGAAAAAGAAATAATTCCAGCTTAAAAATTATTGAACGTTTTTTGCAGAGACAGGTACAATTACCTGTCTCTTTTTTTTTGTATATTAAAAACGGCTGCACATGATGGTATGCCCATTCGTTCAGGGAAAAATCCCCAGTAGAATACATTTTAAAAAAATGATTCAAAATTTTCCTTTTCTTCACCAGGTTGCCGATTAATATGCTGCCAGCGTTACCCGCAACTACAGTTAGACACCAGGATGACGGGGATTATCGTTTTCGGTTATGAGAGAATGGAATCTTTTTAGGAAGTACAGGACATGAAAAATTTTCTGACCGGGGGAAAGGCCGCCGTTTTTTTTCTTATGATTTCAACCGGAGTATTCGCACAAACGATTACCGGTATCACTCCGAATGCCTCGGCCCCGCAGAATATCAAAGTTATTATCAGCGGAGAGGGTACTACCTTTTTTCAGGAAACGTCCACCGTTACCAATGTCTGGCTGACGAAGGGGGATGAGGTAATTACCGCTACCGGCTGGCGGGGTATGGATGCCACTACGATAGAGGCGGTATTCGATGTTCCGGCCCATACGCCCGTCGGTATCTGGGATT
>JAKJEP010000402.1 GCA_022705365.1 Planctomycetota bacterium
CCCGCCAAAATCCACGGCATCGAAACCGTAATACTCATCAATACCAGGTGCCTTGGGAAACTGGAAATGACCGGGGTCACTGGTTGGATCACCCACATAGGTGCCGCCGGCATTGGCATACAGCCAATCCTCTGCCGCCGTACCGCCGGTTAACGAATATTGGACCGTAACGTTGTTCAGTCCGCCACCGGTATAGTTTGCCAGCTGAAGGTTCCATACATGCATGGTGGTCAATGGGTAGGCCTGATCAAATTCAAACATGACCCAACAGGAACTGAAAACCGGACCATCTGGATTGGAATTCGACTCGGACGTACCTCCGCTGGAACCACTATACTGCGAATTCCACAGTTCCCGCGGGTTATTGTCCCCTGCGTTATGCATCGTACCCGTAGCCGCATCCATCCCGGTACCATCGATCAAATGAATGGAATTCCGATCCCACTGACTATGAGAGGCCTTGACACTCACGGCACTGGTAGTACTCCAGCCATTGCCAGCATTGGGATTGCCCACCACCAGATCCGCTGAAGCAATACCGGCCAGACCAAACACCATCAATACAACTAACCATTTCTTACCTTTTCTCATTTTTCTTTTCTCCTTTGACAAGCTCTTCGCTTTGTCACATTAAATAAACCACAAAACAAACGCCATACAATACACAAAAACCTTTCACATCAATCTCTTATCAGCATCACCTCCTTTCCTGGAGAGAAATTCCAGTTTCCTGGCAGGAACCGGCCGGACCGGTTACCCTGCTATCCTATAAGATCGTTCCACACCTCCAATTTCAATTCTCGTATTCTTCATGCAAGTGAATCAGCAGACAAAGACTCCATTCAAACTCAAAATTCGTTAAATCGAAACATTCGTTTTTTGTCAAAAAAACAGACCGGCAATCAGAGTTACCGGAAAACATGAATATTGACACCAGCGTCAAAAGCTCTTCGACCCCTTGTTATTGGGGAGCCAGAGTGAGTTTTTGGGTGTCAATATTGACTTTTGGCGGTTCGTCAATATTTACTTTGTGGATGATACCTGTCCGAAATGGAAAATAGTTGCATATCTTTGGTACCATTAAAAACACCGGACTGATTTTATAGATCCTTATCAGAAAATGGTTTTTTTGACTTTCCGTTTCATAAAACGGTGAAGCTCTTTCAATATTTGCACAAACTCACGATATATTATCGAATAAAACCGTCAAAAAGGAACGCCATTTCCGGCAAATAATTCGCCATTTTAAGCAACCTACGAATGACTTCTGAAAGAATTCATAACTACTTTCCTGGCTACAACATATATCTCATACGCAGATATACAACATACACACAGGCGTGTCACAGACCTGTGTATCATGCTTTTTGTAACATCTCCAGCTGGGGATTGGTAACAAAGTACCCTGGCTTGCGAATCAATACGAAAATTATTGATTCGGCTATTCTTTCATTTCCTCCATTTTTCTCAGGCATTCCTGGATGCGATTCCAGCCGTTTTTGATGTGCGCCAACATCGCCATTTCAGGGGCTTCACTGGCACCGGACATGATTGCATCATAGATTTTTTGATGTTCTTCAACCGTAATTATGAAAGTAAGGTCTCGACGAAATACACCCCTGTAAAAACTAGCCAAAGGTATTAAAGATGGGATTTATTAAACAACTTCAGAAGCAGGAGGGGGCAGCGGTTGATTGGGGATGGGATTTTTTCCATTCGCCGGGCAGCAGGTCGTCGATTAGATCCATCGGGTGGGTACTGACTCTTTTCAGCACATCGGCAAAATAAGCAAAGGGATCGATGTGATGCAATTTCCAACTGGCAACCAGGCTATATGCGGGGGGTAATGATCAGGTACGTCGCTATATCCAGGGGCAGCGCCAGCGGGCGCGGGAGACCTTTAGCCGGGTCTGGCTCGCAGGGCGGTGGTATCTTCCTGCAGCAACACCCCATACGCTTCATAGGAATATTCGTACCAAGCTGGCTATATTGCACAGCCGCCTGGGCCGGTTGCACCAGCCCTTCCGGACTGAGCAGCATCACCAATTATTTTTATGGCTCCCGCCAAGCCGCCAAGCCTGCCAAGAAAAGACAGCCCTTTTTATAATGAGAACTATTTACTTGAGAAAGAGCGTTTTACTATAATTCACTATGTCCCATTTTCTTCATCCGCCCGGGTACTGCCCGGCGCCACAAATACAAGGGTCCCCAGTATAAGCTGAATAGCTGTCCCTGTAATGATACAACGGAAATTCAGGTTTCGCCGGTTGGCAGAAAACAGCCAGGCGATGGCCATCAGGGCAAACAATCCTGCCAGGCTCCCCAAATTATAAACATCCATACCTCGGTCTCCTTACGAGGGGCGGCGGGAGCGATAACCGGCGGGGGGAGCGGAATTTAACGAATTATTTGCCGCGGTGCTGCCGCCAAAACGCCTCTCTATCATAGGGCCGATGTCCACGAATGCGCAAGGTTTTTCTCATTTTTTTTACCCGAAAATAACGTAAACCCTTGTCAATTCTCAGCAAAATATTTTTTGCCTTGCGCAATTTTGGTCATTCACCGTGGCCGTTTTTGCGCAATTAGAAGCAGGTGAGTATCATATGAAAACGGGGTGGAAGATGGCAAGATAGGGTGATTGGGTTGATTTGGTAAATGTTGAATAAAATATAGCAAAACATGAACAAAGTGATATAAATGTACAGCAAAACCTATGATAAACCTAGGGAAACCATGAGTAAAAATGAATGGTATTTACACGTGGCATTTGGATGGGGGCGAATTTTTACCGATCATACCTTATCTATACCTCCCAGATTACCAATGTTAAAAAATATCCGGTTGGGCATACCAAAAGAAAACGGAAATCAAACTGGAAAAAATGACCGGCACGGCCTGAGCGGATTTGACGCGGGGCTGGCTGGGCAGGCACGGCCTGCGGCGAGATCGCCGCGGTCATATGCCCCTTTTGACGCTCGCGTTCGCTGCTGAGCGGGCGAAAAAGGGAGGTTGTTTTATGTGTCCCGCAAGCGGCTGAGGGGCTGGATGAAGGGGAAGGTCCATGCCGGTGAGATGGTGCAAACTATATACTTGGGAAAGAGCAGATTACTATAATTTACAATGTCCCCTTTTCCCATCTGGCCGCCCTTGCCCCAGCTATTCGTGCATAGCTGGCTATATTGCACATCCGCCTGGGCCAGTTGCACCAGCCCTT
>JAKJEP010000403.1:0-354 GCA_022705365.1 Planctomycetota bacterium
CCGCCGCCGGTACTCCGGCGAATGCAGCACCCCATAAATATAATAAAAGACATCCTCCGGCCCGAACGTCTTCTTCAAATCCCCCGCCCCCTCCGTCACAAACTCCAGCTTCACCTTCCCCGCCAACTCCTCCACAAACTCCGCCGCCAAATTCGGCACCCGCCCATCCTTGCCCGCCGGCCATTGACCATGTTCAAACAAATCCCCTTTCTCCGCCTTGGGGTAAAGATAAAGAGGAAATAGATAACCTCTTTCCCTTGTTTTATTAGATACATAACAGTCATCGGTTATTTTGTTGGTTACTTGAATATGCTGCCAGGTTTCACTCACGATTTGTCGGCAGGTATGGAATCC
>JAKJEP010000403.1:364-3203 GCA_022705365.1 Planctomycetota bacterium
AGCACCTGCCAGCATATGGTACATGACTTCTGGCCGTGGCATGCAAACAAAACCTCTTGTTTTGGCCGTATAATAAATCGATCGTATATCAAAAGGTCGGTAAAGAACTTTCTTAATATACTTTTTGTTCGGCCCTGATTCTCTTACATCTGCCTGTGCCAAACTGACCTTCCAATCACGTGCATCCTTTCCCAATTGAAAAATGTAACGTGCTTTCTCCTCATCCATATCAGAAAATTGTTTTACCGTTTTCCATACAGCGTCATCATCCCACTGAATTGTCAAATTATCACGAGCCGTTACAATGCCTACTGAATTGGTCTGTTCAATATCGGTCAGGCACCATCCTTTATGATATTCAATATTCAATTTGTGATCATGAGGCGTGAACAGATAGAACGGCTTCTGCGGTACCAGAGTTTCCCATGACGTGGTATCAATGCCATTTTGCATCAGCCATTCATATTTATTTTTCCGCATGCCATATAGATGAGCATGGCATACCTTGGCTGAATTCCCATCATTGGAAGTCTTGACAAATATCCCGATCGAAACCCCCTGCTGAATATCAAAAACATTCTTGTCCGCAGAGCCGTCCGGGCAGGTCTCTTTCTTCTTGCTGTTTCCGTGCAGGTCCAGAATGTAAATCTCATCAAACGTCCGCATCAGGCTTTGCCGCATTCCCCGGAAAGTCGGATTATCAAGATAACCATGATTGGTAATAAATGCCAGAATACCCGAACCGGTCTGCTGAATCCGGTGCTGCCCGAAACGAATAAACTTTACATAATCATCTTGCAGCCATTTAGGATTTTTTTCCCCCAATGGCTTGCCATCCACTTCATAATAATCCTTCAACAGTCTGCCGATGAAATTCGGAACTTTCTTTTCTCCCTTCATCTCCCAGCTTTTATTGGCCGAATGGCCCGCATAGGGTGGATTTCCCGTAACCACCATAATCGGCATTTCCTTTTTAACCTTGTTGGCCGCCATCGCCTCCTGGCTGAGATATTGCGCGAAGAGGGTCCGGCTCGTTTCTTCCGCCTCCTCCAGCGTATTGGTCAGATAGATGCCCAGCCGCTCCTCACTGGCAAAATCATAACCCGTTTCCGCCAGTTGCAGCCCCACCTTCATATGCGCCACCGCATACGGAGCCATCATCAGCTCAAAACCGAACAATCGCGGCAGCAGATGATCTTTCACATAGCCCGACCATGCCCCTCTTTGTCTCTGAAACTTCTGGTGTATCTGTTCCACCACCTCATGTAGAAACGTCCCGGTCCCCACCGCCGGGTCCAGAATCAGGCACCGGTGTTGTTCCTTCCATTCCGTAACTTCCCCCTCTTTCTTGCCCTTCGCCGCCCGCTTCACTGGTACCATGATTTTACTATCATCCGCTAGCCCCCGCTTCAATCCAAACCGCGTTTGCAGCAGAAAATCCACGCTCCGCACAATATAGCTCACCACTTCATCCGGCGTATAATATACTCCCCTTGACTTTTTCAGCTTCGGGTCATATTCCGCCAGAAAGGTTTCATAAAAATGCACCACCGGATCCTTGCGCTTCTTCTGCCGGGCAAAATCCTGCAAAATCACTCCCATATCCGCCTGCCGCAGCAGTTCCACCAGGTCATCCACAATCCAGACAATCCGGTCATCCAGCTTCGGCCCGGCGATATCCCCGAAAATATCCCGGAAAAACGGATTCGTCTTGGGCAGCAGATAGGCCGCATGTTCCCGCGTTAATTCCCTGGCCTTGTCATCCATGCCGTGAAACGCCGCGTACGGATCATTGCCGAAGATCGTCATATCCTGTATATGGCACCGGGCGCTGAACAGCCCGTAACAGATCGTCTGGGCATACATGTCGGCAAATTGCTCTTCCGTCAGATCGTGCAGCAAAACATCCCGGAACGCCTCAAACTGCCCATGCAGCATCCCCGTCTCTACCTCCTGCCGGAATGTCTCTTTTATGATGTCCCGCATCATCTGCGCCTTATGCGCCATCTTTTCCGCTAGTTCCCGCGCAATCTTAATTCTCTCCGGCTGCTGTCCTAAAAAGGCTTCCAGCAGTTGCCCGAGCTTTTCTTCCCCGTCAGCCGTAACTTTGAATTTTCCTATGGACTCTTCCGCCAGCCGCGCAGCCAATTTCTTCTCCCCGTTCAGATACCACTGAAATTCAATATAGTCCGTCAGAATGAAATTGTTCAGGCTGGGTAAATACCGTTTCTTGACCTGCTCCTCTTTGGCGATCTGGCTCAGGTTCTTACCGATGTCCTTCGCCTCGATATACCCGATGGTCTGCTCCAGCCCTCCCTTACTTCGCCGCGATACAATATAATCCGGTGCCCCGCACTGGATTCGCTTCGGCTCGTTCGTGGCCGTAACCCCCTTGCCCGATGCCTCGATCAGTGTCTTCAACGCCGGCCGGTGCGTATGCTCCGTCGCGTCGCCTCTCTGATACGCCTTGTTGATTTCCTTCAAGTAATTCTCAAACTGCATGATTAATCCCAATTTCTCTCAAAACTAACCTCTATCCCATAACAGACTTCACGCCATCCAAACCGGTACTTCCAAACCTTCCAGATTTTCCACCCCATTATTCTACTCATCCCTCCCACCCCGTCAACTTTTATAATTTCACTCCCCCTGGCCCTCCCTTTCCCGCATACCCCGTCTTATCCTGTCGGTCCCACCGCCCCGCGCCAGCCTTTGCGGTCTTTGCTATCTTCTGTTCAAAATTTTTCCCATTCCCTTTCGCACTTTCTCACCTTCACACTTTCAAACTTTTGTAAAATGCCACGTGTAATAATCATTCACTTTTATATGTGTTTTACCT
>JAKJEP010000404.1 GCA_022705365.1 Planctomycetota bacterium
AAACAAGGCGGCACCGCCCCGGGAGAAAGCCCCGGTGCAGACGGTTCCTGATGCCGCGGAGAAAAAAGCTACAGGAAGACAAAGATCAAAACCGGGCTGGTTGTTCTGATATTGAGCCTGTTGATCTGGGTATTCGCCGAAAACCAGGTGGTTCAGGAGGATACGCTCGAAGTAAAGATATCGCTGAAAAACAGCCGGGAGGATCTGGAAGTTGATTTTCTGGACGAAGAGGAAAAAGTACTGGAAAAAGAGTTTGTGTATGTAAGGTTGACCGTTGCGGGATCGGGGGGCCGCATGAAAGCCATGAAGGCGCGCCAGGAGGAGATTGATATCCCCTTGGAGATTACCAAACTGATTGCCGAGCCGGCGGTAGCCTCGAAAGACTATGAAATTCCGGTAGCGAACAAACTGCTGGAGCAGAAGCTGAACCATGAAAATATTTATCTGAAGGTGATCCAGTCGGAGCCGGAAGTCATTCGGGTGCGGGTAACCAAACTGGTCCCGCAGAATTTACTGGTCAAGGTGATCGACGCCTATGGCAGCAAGGAACTGGCAACGGAGGTTCTGGACCCCTCCAGCGTGACCGGGTTTGTCCGGGCGGGCCAGAAAACGCCGGATGTCTTGGTAAGCCTGAACGACGAACAACGCGCCCGGGCCGTGAAGGAAGAAGTATCATTGATGGGCAAGGTGGTTTTGCCGGGCGGGCCGAAAGAGGTTCCGGTGCGACTGAAGCTAAAAGCCGGCGGCAGCCGTGCTTCGCAGTGGATCCCTCTGCCGCAGTGCCGGTATTTGATCCCGCCGTCTATGCTGGGGCAATATATCCCCAGGATCGAAAATGAACAGTTATTGAAGGAACCGATACAATATCGCGGATCCCTGGCGGCAGAGGAAATGTTCCGAAACAAGAAATATCATTTGATCCTGGATATTCGGCAAGAGGATGTAAACCAGCCGAAGGTGCTGCGGCCGATTCGGTATGATATCCCCAAAGAATATATTAACGATCTGGAGATTGTTAATCCGCTCTCCCAGCCGATTGAATTTTATTTAGAGAAAATCGTTGAAAAGACGGAATAATTGACGGAATTGCCAAAAGTCGATTTCTTCCTTCAAAAACTCACTCTGGCTCCCCAATAACAAGGGATCGAAGAGCTTTTGACGCTGGCGTCAATAATTGTATCCGGGCGGTTAAAGGCGACTGGGGGAAATGTCCGATAATAAAAGAGGTTGATAGCCAGGATAGAGTCTGCGCGGATTGGTCCGCCGGAAAATAAGCTCTTATATAGCAAGTAATTAGGAGATTTCGGCCCGATGGCGGATGTATTAGACCAGAGTGAAGTCGATGCCCTGTTGCAGGCGGTGGCGGAGGGTGAAGTGGGGTCCAGCACCCCCGGGGCTGCTGCAGAGGCTGCTGTCGATGGGATAACGGGGAAGAAATCCGAGGTCCGCAGTTATGATTTTAAACGCCCGGAACGGGTCAGCAAGGACCAGATGCGGGCCTTGGAGGGCGTGCATGAAGGATTTGCCCGGAATCTGGGAGCCGCTCTGAGCGGGTATCTGCGCACGATTATCGAAGTGAAGGTTCGCAGTATCGAACAGTTGACCTTTGCGGAATTTACCTATTCGCTGCCGACGCCGACTTCGTTTTCCTTATTGAGTGCCGCGCCGCTGGAGGGGCAGATCTGCCTGGAGATCAGCCCGCTGATTACCTATCCGATTATCGACCGGATGCTGGGCGGAGGAAATACCGAACTGTATATCCCCCAGCGGCCCCTGACCCAGATTGAGCAGCGGCTGGCGGACCGGATCATCGACCGGGCGCTGGCGGGCCTGGCCGAAGCCTGGAGCAATATTGCCAATATCACCTTTGAAGTAGTCCAGCATGAATCGAATCCCCAACTGGTGCAGATTGTGGCCCCCAACGAAGTGGTCGTGGTCATCGGGTTTGAGCTGCGGATGGGCAATCGGGCCGGGTCGATGAATTTGTGCATTCCGTTCAACGTCATTGAGCCGGTGGTGCACCGCCTGACAATGCAGGACTGGTTCAGCTACAAGAAAAAAGGGATGCAGGAGGAAAACCGCCATTCCCTGCTGGAAAATATCGGGGATGCCAAGCTGAAGATACGGGCCTATTTAGCCCAAACCACCATCAAAGTAAAAGACCTTATTTCGCTGGAAGTGGGGGATGTCCTCAAGACGCAGAAGGAAGCCAAAGAAGACCTGATTCTGCAGATTGAGGGCCACAGCAAGTTCGCCGGAAAAGTGGGACAGTTCCGGGGCAGCCGGGCCTTTAAGGTCACCCGGACCGCCAGGCCGGAGGAAAAGATTTAGAGGGATTCCTCGATAATCTTCAGTTCGGCCTGCTGAATCAGTTCGATATATTCTTCCACGGTTTCGGCCTGGCGGAGAGCCGGGGCCAGTTTTCCGTCATGGAGCATGCGGCAGAGGCGGGCCAGGACATGAAGGTGATGGCGGTCATCCATGGAGCAGGTCATAAAAAAGAGGTCGGAGAGCTTGCCGTCCGGGGCGCCAAAACCGATACCCTGCGGAGTGTTGGCGATGACCAGGATCGGCTGGGCAATCGCGTAGGGCAGGGGGCGGCGCGGGTGCGGGATGGCGATGCCGGCTTCCATGCCGGTGCTGCATAATTCTTCCCGCTGGAGGAGGGCTTCCAGCAGGGCTTCGCCGTCATATAGATCGCCGGTTTCCTGGGCCAGGGCGACCAGTTCCTTCAGAACGCTGTTTTTGGTCCGGGCGGCCAGCCGCGGGCAGATGGCCTCAGGCCGCATCAGCGGGGTAATGATGGCCTCATCGGGCAAAGCCTGGCGATGGGCGGTGATACCGGCGTCCATGGATTTGAGATTATTCTTTTCGAGGGTCCCCATCCGCTGCTGGAGCCACTCGGTAATTTTGGCACGATTGAAGCGCAGTTCACCCCCGACCTTCTGGCAGGGGATATCGCCGCGCTGGGCAAGTTTTTCCACCTGGCGCATATCCATTCCCAGCAGGGAGGATAGTTCCTGCGAATTCATACTGCTATACGGCATACACAACCTCCGAAGGTTCGCTTTTCCAGCAGGTTATAGATTTTCGGGAACGTTGTCAATATGCCATTTGCAAGAGGATGGGATGGCCAAGGAACATCGTATCCCCCTGGTGAGGATACGGTGTATGACGGATCGAAGGTGGAAAGAGCTAAGA
>JAKJEP010000405.1 GCA_022705365.1 Planctomycetota bacterium
GTCCAGCAGATCCACATCGCAGTCCCCGTCGAAATTCCCCCGTATGGTACAGGTCCGGGCAAACAGGATCGGATCGTTATCATCCACAAAATTTCCGCTTCCCGGCGGATCTTCATAGGGCAGGATTTGTCCTGCTTCATTGGCTACATAAAAACCGGTTCCCGGCAGCACCGCAATCCCGGAAAGGGCTCCCTGATTACTTTGACCATTCGGGTCCAGTGCCATATCTTCCCAGGCTGGCGCCAGGTCCGATCCCAAGGAAGCCAGGCTTTCCCCGTCAAACCGGCTGATCAGCCGGTCGGTATAGCGCGTCACCACCACGGTCGAACCCTCCAGGCCCACGTCAATGGGATTGCTGACACTCAGAGAGTCTATTGTACCTCCATCCGCGGACACCCGGTACAGCGTATCGCTGCCGTATCCGGCCACCCAGATCCGCCCCTGCTCGTCCACTTCCACTCCCCGCAGATTCGCCGCCAGGGAAACCGCTCCATTGGTACCAAAACTGGCATCCAGTGCCGCCCCGCTGATCCCCGCTCCCTCTTCTGTCAAGATCCGTTTTTCCAGCTTTCCCGTATTGCGGTCCGAACTGAACAAAACTAACTGTCCCTCCTCACGCACCACCGCCGCTCCCTCCGAATTGGTCAGCCCGGAAACGGTGAACAGCAGCGTCGAAAGACCAGCATCATAAATCCGAATGCTCGTCCCCTCCGCCAGATACACCCGCCCTGCATCATCCACCGCAATGGACTTTCCCTTCGCTCCGGTAATCCGCGAAACAAATGGCGCCACATTCCCCTCCAAAGTAAGGTCGATCCGGCGAACCTCCCCTCCTGCATACAGGCTGTCGTTGTAGCCGGCATACAGATAGCGGCCGTCCGGGGAAATGGCCAGGCCGCGATTGTTGCGGGGCCGGGTCAACTGTGGGTCGCCAAATACCGTCTCCGACTGGTCGATCAGAATAGTGATGGACCAGTTCAGATTATCTAAATCGATAGTGTCAGCCGCCAGGAATTGACTGGAAAAAAACAAACAAAAATACACTGCAACCATTGTGGTTATGTATTTCATACTTTGTCCTCCTTTCAGTAAAATGATTATTTAAAATATCCTTATATCACACAAAAGGGCTTTTGTCAAGTATTTTTGCCAAATCTTTGCCATCCGGAAACTTACCGTCTGATCCGGATCGTGTTGCGAACGGTATTCCGCGGTTTGATCCCCATCAGCCAGGCCCGGAAGCCAAAAAACAGCAGCGCCAGCACCCCAAATAACGTCGCCGCCAGCATCATACTGGGCAATTTATGCAAAAATGTGGCTTTCTCCTGGATTTCCGCATTCGGCTGCCCGATTACCCGGAACAAAAGATAAGACAAACCCCCTCCCCCGATTGCCGCCGCACCCGCCCAGATCAAATACCGTTTTAACGCCCGCCAGTTCCTCTCTTTTTTGAATTTCAGGTTCCGTCGATGTTTCATGGCTTATTCATCCGCATTCATTATTTCCTATCTATTTTTCAAATAAAGACTTATAGCGGCCAATCGCTTCCGTCTTTTTGTCTTGCTACCTGCTGGCCGATAATTGATACTCACCTTCGTCTTCCTTGCCGCATTAACTGCCTTATTCTCGATTATAAATATTTTCGGTTTTTTTTCCACTAAATTACTAAAAACCCATTCCCAACCTCGCCCGAAATCGGGTATAGTACAGCTTACCTTTGTCTCGGAATTTATGAGTCTCCATCTGGCGGCTGCGGCTATAACTAAATGCCAAGTAATATCTTATGTTGTTCATCCAAAAAGACGATATAGTAGATGCGAAATCAGAAAGTTGCTTCTTTGGCAAAAAACCTGACTGTCGAGGCAAGATGCTTGTTATGCGGTTTCATTGGTTGTTCCTATTTGCTTCCCTTGGCTGGCTGCTGATCAGCTTGCCGGGCGGCTGCGCCCAGCCCCAGCCGGCCCCTGTCCTCTCCGATCTGGAGAGTCCCATCCTCGACACAAAAGTCCGTGCCATCAAATGGGCGGGCGATAACCGGCTCGAATCGGCTGTTCCTCTCCTGGTGGACCGCCTGCAGGAACAGGACACCTCCGTCCGGTTCTTCGCCATCTGCGCCCTCAAAAAAATCACCGGAACCGACCTGGACTACGATTACAAGGCCAATGCCCGGCAGCGCGCCGAAGCCATCCAGAAATGGCGAGCCTTCCTCTTGGAAAAAAATTCTTCCCCCCCTGCATCAGGAACGAATGAAGATGGAAAATAATAATCAGCCTGTCGAAGTGATTAAAATCGAAATCACCGCCCACCCCGAATTCCTGTGCGTCGCCCGCTCCGCGGTCCGCAAGGCCAACGAGCTGGCCGGCCTGGCCGATAAAGACATCGACTCCGTTACCCTGGCGGTGGATGAAGCCCTTACCAACGTCATCCGCCACAGCTACGGCGGCCCCTGCTCCAAACCCATTATTATCCGGTACCAGATTATTCCGCCCCAGGACCTCCACCCCGCCGCTCTGGAAATCACCATCCGCGATTTCGGCAGACAGGTGGACCCCAAATCCATCAAGGGCCGGGACCTTGATGAAATCCGGCCCGGTGGGCTGGGCGTCCATATCATTCAGTCCGTCATGGACCAGGTCGAATATTCCTGCCCGCCCGATGGCGGCATGCAGCTTACCATGAAAAAATTTATCGGTACCCCGAATCAAACGGATTTGCCCAAAAACCATACCCTCTGTAAATAATCCCATGTAGGAAATGAATATGAGTACTCCCAAAACCAATCCGCGAAGCGTAGTAAAAAACATAAACTCCGAGGGCGATACGGTGATGATGGACCTCACCGGTGATATCGATCTCCATTGTGCCACCGATCTGCGCGGTCATCTTTTGGAAACATTGCAGAAAAAGCCCCAGGTCCTGATTATCAACCGCCGCTATCAGGGTAAGCTCAAACTGGTCGGTATGCAGAACCGCGTGCGCAGCATCTTTGAAATCTCCAAACTCGATTCCATCTTCCAGATCTACCAAACCCAGGCGGAGGCCATGGCTTGATGCAGAATGCCCAACCCAAGACATCCCCGGCTGACGGCTCCCATGGGGCGATAGCCCTGCTGGCTCTGCCGGGCCGTCTGCTGATTGCCCTGACCCGCAATTTCTTTGCCATGATCGGCGGGATGTTCCTGCTGCTTTGTCAAACC
>JAKJEP010000406.1 GCA_022705365.1 Planctomycetota bacterium
CTTATCATAGGCGGCCGCCAGAAGAATCCGGCTGGCATTGTCGTCGGGGCGTGCTTGCAGGTTTTCTTTCAACAGGGAAACCGTGGCGGCATACTGGGCGGAGAAATCCTTGCTGTCCAGCCAGAGACGGGCCTGCTCGTACCGCCACTGCCAGCCGCTTTGCCCTTCCCGTTCCTTGATTTTATCCACCAGCTCCCGGCAGCGGGAATCGTTCTGCCGGATTTGGGAATTATTCAGCAGTTGCCGCAGGATAGAGATATCCTGGGGGAACTGGCTAGAGAGCGCCTCCAGCTCGGCCACGGCCTGCTCGTTTTGCTCTTGGGAGCGGTACCAATCGGCCAGCAGCAGCCCCAGTTCCCGCTGGGCCTGGGGGGCTGCGATTCGCTGGCGGGCCTCCTGAATGACCTTTTCCCCGTCGGCCGTTTGGCCCCGGCCCAACAAATACGTCGCCAGCACCTTGACCGGTGTCAGGGTTTGGGGATGTTTTTGCAGGATGGCCCGTAAAGCCGGCTCGATTTCCTCGGAGCGGCCCTGGTCTTCCAGCAGGCTGATCTGGGCCATGGCCACTTGGATACTATCCGGATCGGATTTATTCAGGTCGGCGATAATCTGTTCGGCCCGTTCCTTTTGCTGCAAAAGCAGGGCCAGTTGAAAATCGGCCAGTTTGACCGGCAGGGAGTCCGGGGCCGCCTGGCGCAGTTGTTTCATCTGGTTGGCGAGCGTCTGCCACTGCGGATCGTCGGGTTTCAGGTCGCTTTGCTGCAGAAGCTGCATTTTAATCTGGATATTCAGCAAAGCGGCATCCAGGCCGGCCGGATTGAGCTGCTGGGCGGCCTGCACCTGTTCGGCGGCTTCGGACCATTTGCCCGCCCGGGTGAGCATCTGGGCATAGCGCCAGCGGGCCAGATAGGAATCGGGCTGTTCGGCGGCCAGGGTTCGCAACTGCTGGAGGGCATCCGGCAGGTTGCCGACCCGTTCCAGGGTATCCGCCAACTGCAGGCGCAACGGCGCGGAGGTATTCCCCAACTGCAGGGCCTTTTGCCAGGATTGAATGGCCTGATAGTCCTGATTTTGCTGGGAGGCATTGATCCCGTCAAAGTAGGCCAGGAAGGCCGGGAACATCTCTTTTTCCCGCAGCATTTCCATGTACTTGGCGGCGGCTTCCCGCTGATCGGCCTGGAACAGCAACTCAATCGCCATCGGCAAAAAGTCCCATTTCAGGCTACCCAGCGATTCTGCCCCTTCCCGGGCAATCCGGGCCATCTCCTCGCTGGAACCGGAACCGCGGGCATACTGGGCCCAGAGGACCCAGACCTCCAGGTCATTGGGTTTTTCCGCCTGTAAGGCCGTAAGCAGAACCTTGGCCTTTTCCAGTTCGTTTAAGGCGATATATTCCTGGATCAGGCGCTGTTTGGCCTGGGGATCGGTGAGGTCCAGTTTTTCGGCCTGGGCCAGATCGGCGCGGGCCTGGTCCAGATCCTGCTGCTGCCGATAATAGGAGGCCCGGATCATATAGGCATAGGGTGAATCGGGATTGTTCCGGACGGCGTCCTGGTACCAGGTTTCGGCAGGGGTGGTAACTTCCTGGGGCCGCTGCCGGGCCAGTTGTCCCAGCATTTCATAGGCCGGGATTTCCTGCGGGTATTTTTCGATGATCGCGGTTAATTCCGCGGCGGCTTCGGGGAATTTGCGCTGCTGGAGCAGCGCCAGGGCCAGGCGGCGGCGGAACCCGGCGGCCTCCTGATCCTTGAGCACTTCCCGGGCAATAAACTCCGCTTCGGATGGGGCATTCTGCAGATAGAGATCGATGAGTTTTTCCGCGGCCTCCGTGTGGTTCTTGTCAACCCGCAGTACCTGGCGATATGCGCCCACGGCCTGCTGGAACGCACCGGGTTTGACCGGCCGGATATTCAACTGGGCCTGGGCATACTTCATCAGGATCGGGATGTTATCCGGCATGACGCCCACACAGCGTCCCAGATGCTGGGCCGCCTCTTCCCAGTTTCCCTCGTCGTACATTTTCGTGCCCAGCTCCAGGGACTCAACGGCCCGGCGGCTGCGGTTCCACTGCCGCAGGGCATAGGCGGTAGCGCCAAGCACGCCCAAGGCCAGGAATAGAACGATGACGAATTTCCAGTTAAAACCTCTATGTGCCATAGAGATCCCCTTTCTGTTTGGTACCAAAAGTTTTTCCGATCACTTGTTTGTCAAAATTGCCGGGCAAATTCCCAGATGATTTTTTTTGTCGTCTGCCAGAAAATCCACAAATCCAGGCGGAAGGACAGATTTTTAACATATTTCATATCATAGTGGATCCACTCCTGAAAATCCTGGCCTGCCTGGCGGGTCCGGCAGATCTGCCAGAGGCCGGTAATCCCCGGCCGCACGGATAAGCGGGCGTCATGCCAGGGGGGACAGAGGATGTTTTCCGTTACCGGGGAAGGGCGGGGACCGATCAGGCTCATCTGGCCGCGCAGGACATGGAAAAATTGCGGGATTTCGTCCAGATAGGTATCCCGCAGAAACTTGCCGACGCGGCTGACGCGGGGGTCATCTTCGATCTTGAACTGGGGGCCATCGACCTGGCTGATGCTCCGGAGTTTCCTTTGTAAATCATCGGCCCCCTGGATCATGGTGCGGAATTTCAGGCAGCCGAATTCTTTCCCGTGCAGGCCCTGTCGCTTATGCCGGAAGAAGACCGGACCGGTCGAGGAAAATTTCACCGCCAGCGCGAGAAAGGGAATCAGGGGGGCAAAGAGCAACAGAATCAGGGCGGCTGCGGCCTTATCGAACAGCGGTTTCCAAAAGCGGACATAGGAAAAACGGGACCAGGTCCGAAAGGTGTCCTGGTAGTTGGCCGGCTTCCAGGCCCAGGCCGGCCGGCGAGTCCCGCCGCCGCTGTCGTGCGAGGACAGGCGGGCTGGCAAATCGGATAAGGAGGAGGCGTCAGTCAGAACGCGATTTTGCAGGAACAGTTTTTCCGGGATGTGCAGGCCGGGACCTACGACCGAGCCTTGGATGGTGACGGCCCGGTCCAGTTCCGCCCCCTCCCCGATTACCGCGGGGCCGATGAGAACGACATCAGGATGAATCCGAACATCCGGGCCGATCCACACCTTGCCAAAGATGCGCAGGGTCGGATCGAGAGCGGCTTGCCCGGCGGGGCGGGGGGGCAGATCGCGACGCTGGATGTC